>NZ_JBLWEX010000307.1:0-47723 GCF_048323875.1 Yersinia sp. LJYL362 | reverse complement strand
TGATGAGCCACTTTTGGGCATCATTGTCTGGGTGTTCATAACTTAAAGAAAAACCCGTTGAAGCGGCTGCTACAACGGGTTTTCTACTCTTGGTCTATAGGTTCTTGACCTGTGGTTTTTTGGGCCGTCATTACTCCTCCTGAACATCAGCTCGATTTAAAGCTGCGGTAACAGGTTATATTTTGTCATACACTTCGGGCAACACTCAGATGTTATGAGTGGCGCTGGTTGCGATTGCAGCGTTTATCAAAGTGCTTAACCCACCAATAACGGTCTGCAACTTCTTCTCGCCCACCAATACGAGCGCCGACCAACCATAACAGTGCACCAACAAAAATACTCATCACTGCGCCGTGGGCAAAGAATTGCGGTAAACCAAATTGTGTAACTTCGGCCAAAATTGAGTAACCTACCCCAACGACCATTGTCACCAATCCCAGTCCCATCAGCACATTACCGAGTCTTGCTGCGCTTTTACGTTTCATATGCCACCTCCACTTGGGTTGCCAATAAATAATCACTACGTTCAGCATCCGAAACTGCTTGCTTAATGCGATTATTCATGTCCACTTAATAACTAAGTATAGTCAGGCTGGCAGTAAAGGTATTGCGCTTGCGATCACAACTGGCGAATATATTCCGACAAATCTTTACATTTTCCAGCCATTTGGCACTAAAGTTGAATTGTTACACAAATGAACTATTCACCGTTCTAATTATTAACCCCCAGCAAACTCACACCAGCAGTTTTGTCATTACGCGCCATGACAGGTAAACTGTCACACTTTAATTCCTTTAGTAATAGCGAATGACGACGTGAGTAGCATTAAATTAATCGTTGGGCTGGCAAATCCGGGCGCAGAATATGCTCAAACCCGCCATAATGCGGGAGCCTGGTATGTGGACTTATTGGCACAGCGCCATAACCAACAACTGAAAGAAGAGAGCAAATTCTTCGGTTATACCGCACGGTTAAATCTGGCAGGCCAAGATGTGCGCTTGCTGGTACCGTCTACCTTTATGAATTTAAGTGGCAAGGCTGTTGCGGCAATGGCAGGGTTTTACCGCATCTTGCCAGAAGAAATTTTAGTCGCACACGATGAGCTGGATATCCCACCGGGTGTGGCGAAATTGAAGCTAGGGGGCGGCAACGGTGGCCACAATGGTCTGAAAGATATTCAGAGCAAGCTCGGTAATAACCCAAATTTCTATCGTTTACGCATTGGTATCGGCCATCCTGGCGATAAAAGTAAAGTTACTGGTTTCGTTCTGGGCAAACCACCGGCCAGTGAACAAACCCTAATTGACGACGCCATTGATGAATCTATTCGCTGTACTGAAGTGCTGCTGAAAGAAGATATTACCAAGGCTATGAATCGCCTGCATTCTTTCAAAGCGGGCACGCAGTAGAGGTTTACCTAATTCCCCGGAAACCGCCTTGCACCGGGGAATTAACCTTTCACTTTATTGATTTTTGTTGCACAACGCATTGATGCCCTGCTGACCTTCACCGGTCAGGACAACACCGCCAATAATGACTCTAACCCGCCCTAGAAAATGATTACTTTTGGCGTCATATTCATCCGCAATATCTTGCAGTTCATCAGTGCAAAAAAGCGTATCCCAATCGGCAGCTTTTTTCTTATTATCTGATAAATCGTGGCTACGCTCGAACTTGTCATTGATGGCAGTGAATTTCAGTTGAACACCGTCAAAATCCTCATAAAGTGTTTTTTTCTGGTAACCCACATATCTTACGCTTTTGTCTGATCGGTTTTCTATTTGCAGACCATATTGATCAACCAACTCTGCAAAGCTTGGCCCAGCAGGCTCAGAATCTGCCGTCAGAAACCACATTCCCAAGATCCCCACCACGCCCCCAAACAAAATCACTATCAGCCATTTATAGATATTCATTTCCATGGGAATAATCCAAATTCAGTATGCTGACCCTAATATTTAGTTATCGGACATTTAGCAAAAAACTTCAGGTAGAGGAAGCGTGATCCAGAGCACAGAGTTAGAAAAATCAATTACCTATCGGATATTACGATAAAAGCAATTCACACAATGAAACAGCATGATCGAGATAAATCGTCAGAATGTGTATAATGGCGGCATAAATTTTGATTACATCGGCCCGTTAACCCTAACGAGTTGATTTTTAAGTTATTTAAGGTGATATAAAACATGGGATTCAAATGCGGTATTGTGGGCCTGCCTAACGTTGGTAAATCCACCCTGTTCAACGCGTTGACACAAGCGGGTATTGAAGCCGCTAACTTCCCGTTCTGTACCATTGAACCCAATACGGGTGTGGTGCCAATGCCGGATCCGCGTCTGGACCAACTGGCCGAGATTGTAAAACCTCAGCGCATTTTGCCAACCACGATGGAGTTCGTGGATATCGCAGGCCTGGTAAAAGGGGCCTCGAAAGGTGAAGGGCTGGGTAACCAATTCCTGACCAATATTCGTGAAACCGAAGCGATTGGCCATGTAGTGCGTTGCTTTGAAAATGACAATATCATCCATGTTGCTGGTAAAGTTGATCCCGCTGATGATATTGACACTATCAATACTGAACTGGCTCTTTCCGATCTGGAAACTTGCGAACGTGCTATTCATCGCGTGCAGAAGAAAGCTAAAGGCGGCGATAAAGATGCTAAAGCTGAACTGGAAGCACTGGAAAAATGCCTGCCGCATTTAGAGAATGCTGGCATGCTGCGTGCATTGAACCTGACTGCAGAAGATAAAGCGGCCATCCGTTACTTGAGCTTCCTGACGCTGAAACCAACCATGTATATTGCTAACGTCAATGAAGATGGTTTTGAGAATAACCCATATCTGGATCAAGTGCGTGCCATTGCTGCCGCTGAAGGTTCAGTCGTGGTTGCAGTGTGTGCCGCGGTTGAATCTGACATCGCTGAGATGGAAGATGCAGACCGTGCTGAATTTATGGCCGAGTTGGGTATTGAAGAGCCAGGTTTGAACCGTGTGATCCGTGCCGGTTATGAATTGTTGAATCTGCAAACTTACTTCACCGCCGGTGTTAAAGAAGTCCGTGCCTGGACCATCCCTGTAGGTGCAACAGCGCCACAAGCTGCCGGTAAAATTCACACCGACTTTGAAAAAGGCTTTATCCGCGCCCAAACTATCGCTTTTGACGACTTTATTACCTACAAAGGTGAGCAAGGTGCAAAAGAAGCAGGGAAGATGCGCTCAGAAGGTAAAGATTACATCGTAAAAGATGGCGATGTGATGAACTTCTTGTTCAACGTCTAAATAAAATTTGTTGTCTCATGGGGTTTCGCTGAATCTCATAAGAATCGAAAACGCCATAAAATCCACGCAATTGCGTGGATTTTTGTTGGCAGAGCACGCATTGTTCCGTTCTATGCCAGTAGCAGACGTGGCTAACTCTGCACTGCATTAATTATTGGGGAGCAGGTAAATCAGGCTGGTTGGCAAAATTAAGAATGGTGGCTTAGTGCTGCACTTCGGACTTGAATCTGCCAATAGTCCAGCGTCGCCTTATTTAGAACGGCTTTGTATAGGTTTTTTTATAAATAAGCGCGGCGTAATGCCACGCCTCAGACCGCTGACAAATCCTAAGGATTCGATCTTGCAAGGTGAAACCGGTAGAAGAGTAAAGCGTCCGCGCCAAGGACCGTGAGGCTCGAGCCCCCTGAGAAGGGTTTACGGCGTCTTTATGATCTACCTGTTTTCACCGTTGCGGGCACTTTGTCATTAATCTCAAGCGCGGCTTAGCGCCACGCTTTGATTTAAGTACAGAATGCGTTTTCACTCGGTTACTGCGGAATAGGTGTTACCAACGGCTCGCCAGAAAAATAGGCATTAACATTTTCCAGCACCAGACGCGACATCTCTTTGCGCGTTGCCCAAGTAGCACTGGCCATATGCGGTGTGGCGACCACATTTGCCCGGTGTAACAATGCTTGCGGGACTTGCGGTTCGTCGGTGAAAACGTCCAGACCGGCCCCCCCGAGTGTCCCCTCTTCGATGGCTTCAATCAGTGCCCGTTCATCAACTACCGAACCACGGGAAATATTGATCAGAATGCCTTCTGCGCCGAGGGCATTCAACACATCGCGGTTAACGAGACCGCGGGTTTCTGCGCCACCGTTAGTACAGACCACCAGAAAATCACTCGCCTCCGCCAGCGATAGCAATGTTGCATGGAAGGTGTAATCCATGTCGGCAAGTGCGGCTCGATCCGTATAGGCGATCGACATATCAAATGCGGCAGCGCGTTTGGCGATAGTACGCCCAATACGCCCCATGCCAATAATGCCTAACCGCGCCCCTGAGACTTTACGGGTCCACGGGTAACCGCCCTTCTGCCATGCACCCTGTTCGATAAAGCGTTGTGCTCCGGGGATCTGACGTGACGTTGCCAGTATCAACCCCATGGCCAGGTCAGCAACGTCATCCGTTAAAACGCCGGGGGTATGGGTCACGGCGATATCACGCTCTCTTGCTGCGGCAACATCAATACCGTCATAGCCCACACCAAAGTCGCTGATGAGTTCAAGGTTAGGTAGCCGTTCTATAAATTCTCGACTGACCACGGCTTCGCCGTTGGTGAGTACTACACGAAACTCGACGGCCAACCGGTCAAACTCCCCAGCGGCCATGTCGTTGTATTCATATACGTCGTATAGCGCGTTCAGTTGTGCATTCAACTGATCTGGTAGCGATGCCTGTTTTAATACTTTATGTTTAACCGCGATATTCTTCATAACGAGACCTTAATGTTGCGAAAGCGATGAGGCTGACGATTTTGTCGCCATTATTTTGGATGGGCGACCGACATAGATACCGACGATACCGCCGATAACCAGTGCCGTAGCAATGATCAATAAGCCATAATGGAAACTGCCGGTGACATCCTTTATTCTGCCCAGCAATGGCGGCAATCCCAGACCGGCAAAGTTGGCAATAGCATTAATGAAGGCGATAGAAGCCGCCGCAGCGACACCCGCTAATTTTTCGGTCGTTACCGCCCAGAATATTGGGGTCAATGCGAAATTAAAACCAACGGTCAATACCAGCATAATATAGGCAATAAAGAGGTTACTGGTGTATATCGACGCGGCCAACAGCAAGCCGGAAATAATCAACGGCACCCCCAGATGCAGCGAGCGCTCTTTGGTCAGATCCGAGTGACGTCCATTTACGTACATAAAGAGAGCTGCAAAGGCAAAAGGAATAGCCGACAAAACGCTAATAACGAAATTGCTCTGTTCGGTAGCGACACTTTTAATAATTAACGGCAGGAAGAGTGTAATACCAATTGAGCAAAATGCTTGCAAGAACCACACCAGACTCAATAGCAATACCACTTTATTCTTGAGTGCACTGGTCCATGAATGATGTTTCCCAACGACTGCGGCACCATTATCTTGTTGTAACGTGGCGTTCAGCCATTTTTTCTCGTCTGCACTCAGCCAGGTGGCATGGTTTGGCGTATCCGGCAGACGTAACAGTACCAGGCAGCCGAGAATGATGGCTGGGATACCTTCCATCGCAAACAGCCAACGCCAGCCCGCGATATCAGCAATACCGTGCATATTGAGAATACTTCCGGAAATCGGTAATCCAATCACTGACGCCAGCACCGATCCCATATAGAAGAATGACATAGCACGGGCACGGTTACTCTTGGGAAACCAGCAGGAGATATAGTAGATAATCCCCGGCGTAAACCCGGCTTCGGCCATGCCCAACAAAAAGCGCATCACGTACAGTTGTGTCGGCGTTTGGACCAATGACATCCCAGCGCTAACAATCCCCCAAGTAATCATGATGCGCGCAATCCAGATGCGAGCACCAACCCGAGTCATAATGACGTTACTCGGTATTTCAAAAATGATGTAGGAGATATAAAACATACCTACACCCAGGCCATACATACTGGCAGACAGGCCCAAATCGGCATTCATTTGCAGTGCCGCAACGGATATATTAGTTTTATCCAGATTGGCAACAAAGTAGCAAATAATAATAAACGGTATTATTTTTGCGTTTAATTTCTTTAGTGTTGTAGAGCACAGATCGATGTTCATTAATATCACCTTAATGAGTGTACCCCTGGTGTCAGGGCATAAGATGGCCATTCCACGTAATGTGGATTCAAAACAAATATGTATATATCGATATTTTTATTAATTACTTTATTGATATAGTTTTACTGTATATCCCTATTATTTAAAAATATATAGGATAGGTTACCATTCGGCTACAGCACCATCTTCATAACGCCAAATTGGATTACGCCAATCAGGTGCATTCTTACTGCGCTCAATGACCAGCTCTTCATTAATTTCAACGCCCAGTCCTGGTTTATTTAACGGATAGAAATAACCATCGGTCATGGTAAAATCTTCTTTATTAATGACATAATCCAATAATTCAGCCCCCTTATTATAATGGATCCCCATACTCTGCTCTTGGAATACCGCATTACGCGCCACAAAATCCAGATGTAGGCAAGAAGCCAGTGCGATCGGCCCTAATGGGCAATGTGGTGCCAGCGAAATATCGTAAGACTCCGCCATCGCCGCTATTTTGAAGCATTCCGTGATTCCACCCGCGTGCGACAAATCCGGCTGGATGATGGCTAAACCACCGTCGGCTAATACGCGTTTGAAGTCAAAGCGCGAAAACATGCGTTCACCGGCAGCAATGGGAATATGCGTTTGTGCGGCCAGACGAGGATAATATTCGGCCTGTTCGGCCAGTACCGGTTCTTCGATAAATAGCGGGCGGTAAGGTTCGAGCTCTTTGATTAGGATCTTCGCCATAGGTGCATTGACGCGGCCATGGAAGTCGAGCCCAAACTCAATGCTGTTACCGAATGCTTCACGTATTTGCGCCACGACAGCAACGGCGTCGTCAACTTTACGTGAGTTGTCTATCAAACCCATCTCTTCGCAACCATTGAGTTTAAAAGTATCAAAACCAATGCCTTTCAACTTTTTAATACCTTCAATCACATCCGCTGGGCGGTCGCCGCCAACCCAACTGTAGGCTTTAATTTTATCGCGAACCAGGCCACCGAGCAGTTGATAGACAGGAACGCCCAGGGCTTTGCCCTTAATGTCCCACAGTGCCTGATCGATGCCGGAAATCGCGCTCATCAGAATCGGGCCACCGCGATAAAATCCACCGCGATAAAGCGTCTGCCAAATGTCATTGATTCGCGCCGGATCCTGCCCGATCACATATTCAGACAGCTCATGCACAGCGGCCTCAACACTGCGGGCACGGCCTTCAACAACCGGCTCTCCCCAACCGACAATACCTTCATCCGTTTCTATCTTCAGGAAGATCCAGCGCGGCGGCAGCCGGTATGTGGTTAGTTTAGTCACTTTCATCGGGTCGATTCCTTATAGGCTTTAACAAAGGCTTTGGCTTGCTGTATCGTACGTTCAACCGACTGCCCGGCGCGGTAGAGATCACTGCCCAAGCCTGCACCGACACAACCGGCATTAAGATAGATATGTAAATTTTCAGGAGTGATACCCCCCACCGCAAAAACCGGAACTTCTGGCGGTAACACAGCTTTCAACGCTTTGATGTAATCCGGCCCAAATGAGTTGGAAGGAAAGATTTTCAGCGCCTGAGCGCCCGCATCCAGCGCATTGAAGGCTTCCGTCGCGGTCGCACAGCCAGGGCAAACGGTCATGCCATACCCAACCGCTCGGCGAATCACTTCCGGCTGAATATTGGGGGTGACCACCAGACGGCTGCCCATCGCATGCAGTTCATCAACTTGCGCAGGTTGCAAAACTGTACCAGCACCAATCAGCGCGCGATGCCCAAACTCTTTCACCGTTTCACTGATGCTGCGCTGCCAGTCAGGAGAGTTGAGTGGGATCTCCACTGCATCAAAACCAGCCTCCAACAATGCTGCCACATGCGCCTGAACATCTTGTGGCGTGATGCCGCGCAAAATAGCGATCAATGGAAGATCAGTAGTCCAACTCATTGATAATACTCCTCATACCAGTCTGGAAAGCGCGGTTGCCTTCCAGCGTTTGCCAGGTTAGTCCGGCAAACTTCAATGCTTGCTGATAACGCACGGTCAATTTCGGACTACCAATTAAGGTTATTGGCTTATCGCCAGTGGCGCAGTACTGCCGCTGCATTTGTGCCACTTCATTGCCGATCAACAGCCCTGATAACCATTCACTGACAGCGCTTTTATCTAATTGCCCCAATACATGCGCCGCACGGGTCTCAAAAAGACTGCGAATAATGTTGGTTTCTTTGAAACCACTCTCCAGCCCTTGCTGGAATACCGCCGGATTTGCCTGTTGCTCAGTAAGCCCGATACCAATAAGCGAATGGTGCATCAGCAAATGGTGGAGTTCGCCCGTCATGACGGTGCGGAAATCAACAATCTCGCTGCCATCCATCTGTACCCATTTACTGTGCGTACCCGGCATCAAATACAGTGAAGCTGGACATTCTGTATAAGCACCGATTAACTGTGTTTCTTCACCGCGAATGACATTGCAATTACCTTCGTTGACCACACTCAGACCCGGAATAATCCACGCGTTGAACGGTGTGGCCTGCTCAACCCGCGTTAACTGTTTGGACAAATCAGTCAGCCGCGTCGGGCAAGGCAGATATGGCACCGTCATCCATCCTGCGTTGCTGCCAACCATTCCTGCCATCAGAACCGGTACCTGATGAGCTTGCCATGGCAAAAGTGTGTCGCGGAAAACCTGTTCGGGTGTGCGACCATTGAGCCGGGTAACACCCGCTTCTGACTCCAGGTAATTGGTACATTCACCGTTCAGGTAGAGCCAGGCGCGCAAGTTGGTCGAGCCCCAGTCAATGGCGATATAACTTTCTCTCATGTAATATCCTTCAGCCTTTTGGTCGAGCTGGCGATCATCGTCAATGCCGCCTGTTCTGCTGCATCTGCGTTCTGATGCCGTATCGCATCGTACAGATCCTGATGCTCCTGCAATGTGCGCGGCATATTGGCTTTATCGGCCATATAGGTCCGTTCAAATACGGCACGCTGCAAGGAACTTATCGCCACACTTAGTTGTTGCAGCACCGGGTTATGCACCGATGCCAGTACCGCTTCGTGAAAACGGATGTCAGCCTCATTGAACGCGTCACGATTTTGGTGATAGGCGATCATATCGTTAAGCGCCTTTTCAATAACCGCCAATTCGCTGGAGGTCGCCCTTTCCGCAGCCCAACGGGCAACGACCGGTTCAACCAGATTACGCACCTCGCTCATCGCCGAGATCAGCCGGGGATCGTAATCATTCGCCAATGACCACTGCAAAACATCCGTATCCAGATAATTCCACTGATTGCGTAAAGCCACAAAGGCACCGCGATAACGTTTTATCTCCACCAACCGCTTCGACATCAACGAGCGCAGCACTTCACGAATGATGTTCCGTGACGTCTGGAACTCCTCACACAGCTCGGTTTCCGCTGGCAATGCAGACCCAGGGGCATATTTACCACTAACGATTTGCTGCCCTATCTCGAGAATAATGCGATCGGTTTTACTCAACTCTTGGCTACTCATAAGTGCTCCACGAAAGACAAAAAGGAAAAGTTGCCAAGTATTTTAACTGTATCGAGCCTTTGCGTCGCAAGATCACCGCACAATTTACAACTATTGTTCTTAACCTTCGACTGGATTGTAGTACCAAATATAAAGCTCGTACTGCAATACGGATCACAAAACGGTCAATACCTTGCAATTTTGCTGAAAAGTTGGGATTTGCGCGAAGAACGTTTAAAGGTTTTGACACACATTGATGAGCAAAAAAGAAATTCAGCGAAGTGATATATGTGGGGGCTAAGGGGACAAAGCCATGCGTAGGGAGGCGTTACATCTCTTGAGAGTTAACTGACAAACATCACAGAAATCCACGCAGTTGCGTGGATTTCTGTTTTTACCATGTTTCAATTTATCTCATAGAAGCACAGCAGAAATGTTTAGCTATCTGTCATCTCAACGCAATGCTTGAAGAATATCGTATGCTGCTTGTACGCGGACTGGATTAGGGTAATTCTTGTTCGCTAACATCACTATGCCAACCTTCTCCTCTGGGATGAATACAATATAAGCGCCAAAGCCATTGGTTGCACCGGTCTTATGAACCCAGGACGCTCGCACAGCAGGTTGCGCAGGTACCAATGCCTCAACCTTACGTGGTTTTAACGCAATATCATTGCCACTATCGGCAATCACCCTCTGTGGATTGATAGGCCAGTTATACATTTCCCATCCCAAGCCCTGGAACATATCCCCCGCTTGGAAATAACGTGATTGAGATGCGATGGTCGCTGCTTTTAGCTTATCGTTACCGGCAGGTAAGCTTTCTGGGTCCATATTGGCCTGCATAAATCTCACCATATCTTGCGAGGTGGATTTCACTCCATAGGCTTCCTCACCCAACATGCCCAAGGTAACGCGCACTGGCTGACCATCTTTATATCCCCACGCATAATTTGACTGCATGGATTCGGGGATGGTGATAAAGGTATGATCCAGTTTTAAAGGCTGGAACACATATTCCTTCATATAGTTTTCAAATGTTAACTGACTTCTTTTCACCGCCAGCGCACCAAATAGTCCAATGCTTGCATTAGAATAATTGCGCATCACTCCAGGTGCCCACTGTGGCTGCCATTGTTGATAATATTGCCACAATGATTTTTGGTCGGTCACCGAATCGGGGAGTTGCAGAGGAAGTCCACCCGCAGTGTACGTCGCCAGATGCAACATTTTCACATCTTTCCACTGGCTGCCCGTTAGCTCAGGAGCATACTCCGTCACGGGATCATTAAGGTTCATAATACCGGTTTGCATGGCATATTCTCCGGCGACGCCGGTAAAGGTCTTACTCACTGAACCGAGTTCAAACAGTGTATTTTCGGTTACCGGACGACCTGTTTTTATATCCGCCATACCATAGTTAAAGAATTGCGGCTTTCCGTCATAAAATATTGCGACGGCCATACCTGGAATACCTTGTTTTTCGAGTAACGGCGTAAGAGTTTTATTGACGATAGTCGCAACCTGCTGCTCCGTAAGTTTGGTTTGTGCCAAACTATAAAGTGGGAAAGTTGCGATGGCGGTAAAGATCAAGGTATTGATTATAGACTTTTTCATCATTAGTAAATCTTCCATAGACTGATAAATGGCATGCAGTGTGGCTCCTTTTGCGTGAAGGATTCTGCAATGATTGACTATGGATAACAATCGATTATATTTAGCACTTGATAATAGAAAATCTAACAAGTAAATCTATGGTTCGCAGCTATATTCCTTTAAATTCACTTCGCGCCTTCGAGGCTGCGGCCAGACAGTTAAGTTTTACTAAGGCTGCTATCGAATTAAATGTCACCCATGCAGCAATAAGTCAGCAGGTCAAAGCGCTGGAACAACGTCTCAACTGTCGCCTCTTTATTCGTATTTCACGCGGATTAGTGCTCACAACCGAAGGGGAGAATCTGCTCCCCATCCTGAACGATTCTTTTGATCGTATCGCGGATACGCTAGACCGTTTCTCCGCTGGAATAATGCGTGAAAAAGTCAGGGTGGGTGTTGTCGGGACCTTTGCAACCGGCTATTTATTGTCACGACTGAGGGATTTTCAACAACATTCCCCACATGTGGATATTCTACTCTCAACACATAACAATCGTGTCGATGTTGTGGCTGAAGGGCTGGATTATGCCATTCGTTACGGCAATGGAGCCTGGCATGGTACGGAGTCACAATTTTTATGTGATGCTCCACTTGCCCCACTGTGCGCCCCCTCACTAGCAAAAAATTTACGCCACCCTACTGATCTTCAAAAGTTTATGCTGCTCCGTTCTTATCGTCGCGATGAGTGGTCGGCTTGGTTTGCTGCTGCGGGAGGGTCTGTACCTTCACCTTCCCAGCAAATAATGATGTTCGACTCGTCAGTCAGTATGCTGGAAGCGGCGCAGGCGGAAATAGGTATCGCACTGGCTCCACCTGCCATGTTTATGCATCTATTGCGCAGTGAACGCATAATCCAACCTTTTAGCACGACAGTCAGTCTCGGGGGATATTGGTTAACTCGCCTACAGTCTCGTACTGAGACACCGGCTATGCGGGATTTTGCTCTGTGGTTATTATCTGAAATGAAGTCTGAGGGAGAATAGCGCTGTATCGACTGCTAATAACACTGTTTGAACGACAAAAATCCGCGAAGTGCCTATCAAGAAACGGTGGCCTATTGGAAAATACCAAAGGCCACCAGCAAGTAAATTAATCAGTAATGCTTTGCTTTTTCTCTCGAATGTCTTGTTCAATTCCATCACGAACATCTTGCGGAATTTTCAGGGCGTCGCCCAGCGCGGCAAGATAGCTACGCTCCATAAAATGGTCCACATCAATGACGGCGCAACTCAGGAAGTAGAGTTCCAACGCTTCCTCTTCATTTTGAATATCACGCGCCAGTAATTGGGGATCCAATGGCTGATCAATTGCCTGTTGTACCAGACGTTCACCCTGCTCACTTATACCAGCCTCGCGCATATTCTGCTCAATAATACCGCGTTCTTTCGCATCAATATGCCCATCACTTTTGGCCGCAAACACCAGTGCCATGACCAACCGCTGCACACGCTGATCTATCGGGGCAACTTGTTGACCATACTGTGGTTCATCCTGATGATTCTGACGAATTCTGTCTTTATATTTATTCCATAACACGGTTCCCAGTACCGCGCCACCGCCGGCTAATAACGCACTGCTGCCATATTTGCTCAGTAGTTTACGTGAGGATTTACTGCCAACAAGTAAGCCGGCAAGGCCACCCAATGCGCCAGGCACTAACATATTACTCAGGCCAGAAGCCCCGTCACCGTTCTTCTTCGTTGTCTGCCCGAGCATTGACTGTAATTGTTGCATCAAGTTATTCATAAGCTTCACCAATAAAATGGAGTAAACCACCTGAGAATAAAGCAACAAATGTCAAGATGTGTATGAGGATGTAAAAAAGCCTATCTCCCCATATTGAAAATGCTTTTAAAATGCCTCTCCAATTTGAAAAAGACAAATAAAACACTAAAAGCCCATGCTATTGCGTGGGCTTTTGTTGTTATCACCTCAGCAATAATGTCGTGGTGCGCAGTAAGAAATGAGAACATAAATAACAAACATCCGCTCACACTATATTACGCCCACTTTGAGGGTTACCCCTCCAATTAAGGAGGGGCTAGATTTACAGACCTTTTGATTTCAACAACTCAATCTGATTTACAAACAATTGAACTGGGTCAATGTCCTTGCTAACCATACCCGCGGTCTGATTAATCGCATCCACATGGTCTAACTGATAATCCGAACGGATAACTTTCCCCAAGTGCATACTGTAACGTCCGACCAGACCATCATTTTGATTACGTTCTTTGGTGAACAAGAGTGATAAGGCAACCAATGAATGGTGCAGCGGATCGAGGTTGTTCAATCCTTCAGTCAGTGGGTTATAACCCAGAACGCCCCCCCATGAATAATAGTAGACTCCATTATCAAACTCTTTCCCCTCACCTCCCCAGGTTTCAGGTAACCCCTGAGGATATTTGGTATTAAACTTAGCCACATTCTCGGTCGTCAGTGCATCAATAGACTCCATAAAATCCTGCGGCAGGAATGGCTTACCACTTAGCAGAGAAACAAATACACCGAATGCAGACATGATAGTATTAACAATATGTTCCGGAAGACTACCAGGCACCAGCGCTGAGCGAACTAAATCGGCAATTTCCGACCCATGGTTAACCCCATTAACCGAGGTCACAGACGCTATAAGTTCAGGATGCGTTGCAGCAACATAACGACATGCCAAAGGCCCCTGACTATGACCAATAAGGTTAACTTTTTTCGCCCCCGTTTTTGCCATGACTTCTTTGACAAATTTAAGTAATTGCTCGCCGCGTACTTCATTACTGTTGGTGGCGGAAATTGTGGCGATAAAGACTTGTGCGCCCGCTTTTTTTAGCGGTTCTTCGACACCATAAAAATAAGGGTAAACCCCTGCGATTTTGTCGAATCCAAGTAAGCCATGAACTAATACGACTGGATATTTCAAAGTTGAATTTGTAGACATAATAAATACCTTTTTAGTTGAACAAAAAAAAGCCGAGAAATTAATCCTCGGCATGGGTTATCACCATCGCGATATTTCGCGACGGTGTAGGACTAAGGTTTCTACTTTCTTGTGAAATAAATTAGCCAGGCAAACACCTGTGATATATGCCAGCTATCTGATTGGTGATAATGCCAATTTGCTCCAGGGGATTAAATAACCCTGCCGATGGAGTCAGCGAGTCAGGATCTAAATTTCAATAGTCCGAAAACCATTCTTGCTGATTAGTTATTGCGGATATTTCGGCTATATCACATTGAAATTATGCTGCTTGACGGCGGTAATACGTCTACACAGCAAATTACACGGTTATAACAGCGATAAGGGCGGCACTTAATCTGTCAGGCATAATTCCCGCTCTACCTCGCGACGATTCTTTAACCCTTTCCACGACTGACCATCAGCATATATCCAGCGGCGTAACTCATCGCAAGCGCCTTTGATGTCGCCAGTATTGAGCTTTTTAAGCAGCGTAGATTGGATAAAAGCATGCTGCCCGACGTTATAGGTGAACGAGTACAGAGCCGCTTTCTGGTATTGGCTTAGTGGGATTTTCACAGCTGCATCAACAATGCGTTGTACTGGCGTCAGATCTTGTTGCAATAAAGCATCGCATTCCGCATCAGAATATTTTTTACTGGGGATGATATCTTTACCGGTGTGGCCATCGCATACAGTGAGGACATTGACGACATCGTAGTAAGCCACATACTTGCGGCCCTCTAATCCATCTTCACCACCCAGTAATACACCAGCAATAGCCAGTGCTCCGAAAGCAGAAACACCCATTAACTTACTGCGAAGAGTTGGAGACATTTTATTTCTTCCGTAATTGAAATTCTTTTCGCTTATAGTGCCAATTCACAATAAAGGTTCCCGTCGTGCAGACAATACCGACTACCATGGCCCATTCGTTTAGAGATAAGGCACCAATCGTTGTTGTTAACCCGCCGAACCACAAGGATATCGCGCTGGAATATTTATCCATCTTCATTGTCTCCCCCTGCCAGTTGGCCTGGGCATATATTTGCTGCTTTTGGAAAATAGCTCGCCGCCGTGCCCCATCCAGACGCAGAGATTATTTGAGGATAATTGATGCTGGCGATGAACTATAAAACCACACAAATAGCGAGGCCTAATAATTTAAATTATTATGTAAAAATACCGTCTCTTTCGGTGATAATAAGCCAACAACATAGACAAAAGGAAAATTGCTCGATGAATACCGGTTTTATTCTGCTCTGTATTTATGTAGTTGGCGTTATTATTTCTACTTTCATTATTTTCCCGCTGACACGTGACCAGAGCTTAGTAGTAAGGTGCTTGTCATCACTTTTAATTGGTATAACCTGGCCCTTAAGCCTGCCCGTTGCCCTGCTGCTCTCGATGTTCTAATTAATACGCGTTAGGAGCTGAGCCCAAAAGTATCGGGCCTCATCAATGCTTGGGGTAAAATGAAAAAACCCCGCCTGAGCGAGGTTTATTTGACTGTGTGAGTGCAACTGCACAACCAACTGTTATCAGACTAATGCACTTTTTGCGGCCGCACCAACACTTTTATCATAAAAAATTAATTTTGTATTTCGGCGTCCATCTCAAGGCGAATATCCATCATAGCAAGGCAACCATCAACAAAGCCCTCAGCCATTTGTAGATTTATTCTTATTGCTCTTTCGTCTTTCTTTTGTTGCCTTGCAATAGCACGTTTGGATTGATTATAGACATAATGCCGAATGACCAATTCCCACTCGTCATACCGATGACGTTTTAAACGAGAAACACATCCATCAACGGCTAATCCATCATCATCACAACATGAAGGTCGTGATGAGGTGGTATACGGGAGTAAACCTTTAAACCCCGCGGCAATAGAGGAATAGTCAATACCTGAATTATCTTTAGCCCATACACCCCAGCGCTCAAGAACAAGTTGAATATTACGCCTTGGTTTTTTCTGCCCTGAAGGCAAGTTTTTCGATATTCGCATCATAACTCTTCTTCCTTCCGTGAAATATACTGTGTGTGCATAACGCCCCGTCCTAATTAGGGTCGATGGTGGCGCTATTAATTAAATGGGGGAGTTTATGGAAAATATGGCATTTCCAGGCCCCTGCCCATTTGGAGGTTTAATTGCACAGCGCGGCAATACATCACAGTATTTGAGGCAAGTTATAGGGGCTGCGTGCTTATCTGCCCACAAGCCGCTATGACGAATATATTTTGTTAAATAGTTGACGTAGCTGTATCTCAACTTGATTTTATAATGCAGATACTGCCTGACTTCGAGCATGGCCGGTGTCAGTATGTTATTGTCAGATTTGATAAATGATAGTTGTGTCATCTTGCCCCCTTGAGTGATGACACAACAACTGCTTAGGTTGTCAGTTGTTCAGGCCGACAGAGCTATTATTCCGTTAAACATCGGGCATTGAAATTGTATACCCGGCTATTTCTGCCAATTCGATTAATACCGGTAAGGTCGCGACAAACTGATTATCTCTTAAGTGTTCCACACTCACTATCTCACCATGTTCGCAACGGAGTAAAACTGTACCATCCGAAGGCAGAAGCTTAATCAAGTTTTCTATAGGAATCATTAGGTAACATCCTTATATTATTAACCCCCTACAGGGGACCCGATTAAACTCGATTTCCCTTCTAACTAAATTAATTAAAGCCACATATTAGAAATAGCTGATATAACCCCATGAAAGAGGAAATATCAGCTGCTCTCATTTTATTAAGTGTCTTTTTCCCAAGGGCATAGCTCGGTTAACGCGGTTTCCAGCGTGGAGATATCGTCAGAGCTGAGCAATGGGATCAGCTTTTCAATTTCATCATCTGGTCGTTTATAAATCCGTAGATTTACGATCCTCGTAATGACATCTTCAGAGAAACGGTATTTTATGACCCGAGCCGGGTTGCCACCGACGACGGCATACGCAGGAATATCTTTTGTGACAATACTCCCTGCCGCAATAACAGCGCCCTCACCGACCGTAACACCTGGCATAACCATACAGCGCATTCCAAGCCAGCACCCATCATTCAGTACGGTATTCCCTCTGGGCTGATAAGATTTTTTCACCATACTCATAAAGGGATAAAGGCTAATAAAATCAATGGAGTGATTATGATTCCCGCCCATTAATATTACAGCTTCCGCACCAATACAGACATAATCACCAATAATAAGTTGGTCAATATGCCCAAGCGGCTCCCATTGCTGGCTGACGTTGTCGCCGTGGAGATAACGAACAACCGAATGTTCAAACCCATCGTCCCAACAGTCACTGTAGTAACTATGTTGGCCTCTGATCAAAATATTCGGGTTCTTGACGGAAAGATGCAGATACTCGACTTGTGACCAGTGTTTATTTTTCATGACTTTTTCCTTTTCGATAAAAGAAAGCCACGGAACGTGTTGATTTCGTGGCAGTGATTATACGTTCAGATAACCACTGCTTTTAGCTATTCGAGGATGGAACATCAGCGGACAACGGAAATAATTTATATTCATAAAAACCACCTTTTGTCTTATTTTAAGTAGATTTTCTCATATGTTCAATTGTGATTTTTTATAACTAACCTTTTAGCACTAGAGTTGCCTACCGCTACGTAATGGGTATTTTTGATCCCAGCCCAGTTTGGGCTGAAGATGGGCATCTTTGTCTGGGTAGCTTCAACCTCCACGTTAAACAGCAACCAGATTAAATCATAGGGTTATATCAAAGTACAACTAAAGAGTTATTTATATAATTAAACCTTTGGTTTATAATCTTGATATGAAAGAAGAAAAAAGCTCACTGGAACCGCCTATTGCGGCTCGACTTTATCACTTAATGAATAAAACCGGCGTGAATAAGTCGGGGCTTGCTCGTATCTGCGGAATAACTCCTCAAGCCGCTGGTCGCTGGTTCACGAAAGGAAAGATAAGCAAAGATTCGGCATTAAAATTATCTGAAGCCTTTGGTGTTTCCCTTTCCTGGTTGCTAAGTGATGAAACGGATAACCCAGAGCTCCCCACCGTCTCAGAAGTCGTTTTAAGTGAAAGACAAAGGGAATTGCTGAATTTGTTTGACCGACTACCTGAAAGTGATAAAGACAATTATATTGAAGCACTTAGGACCAAAGTTGAGAACTACGACAGGTTATTCAATGAGCTATTGAAATCCAGAAATATCAAAGAATTATCCTTAAAGTAGAAACAATAGACAAAATAAATCACCAATGAAACCAGCTCTTACTGGTTTTTTCGTCTGAACTTCAAAACATTAACCCTATGATTGATAATGAAGTAAAACCAATGATTGATATCAATATAACCCTATGATTTAATCCACTCATCAACGGCACAGCAGCCGCTTAGGTGAGCAAGTTCTGACAATCTGAAAGCAGATAAATCGTGAGTAAAGCATAACTTTTGGAATAAGAATGGAATATAAAAAGATAGACTAAATAACAACTCCATCAATATAATCAACTCACTCATACACCAATTTATATAAGGAGGATTGCCATGTTGACCCGTGAAATGTTTTTAGTTTCGCTCGTCCTTAGCGATCGTCATTGCTCAAGCATTACTGGTATCGTGCTGCGATAACCTGCTTGAGCGAAGCTAACTAAACAATCTGAGAACTTCCCTCCGGCTTACCGGTTATCGTCAGTAATTTTTGACGATAGGCATTTTTATGCCTGAAATCTGGATAAGCATTATGAGTACATTACTTTCTGCACAATCTGTCAGCTACGACAACACCTTCGGTCCGTTACTGGCTGAGATTTCTTTTAGCCTGAAAAAAGGCGACCGCATCGGCCTGATTGGGCATAACGGCTGTGGCAAAAGTACCCTTCTGAATATCCTCAGCGGTGCACTATCTATGACCTCTGGCACCATCACAACAGCAAATCAATGCTTGATGGCCACGGTAGAACAACATCTGCCCTGCGCATTAAACGAAGCTACGTTGATAGATGCGGTGCTCAATCATCTTCCGGGCAGCCTGCACCAACCGGAACGCTGGCAAGCCGAAGTCCTACTCGCCACACTGGGTTTTGAGGAAAACGTATGGTCACTGACTGCCGCAACTCTGAGCGGCGGGCAACATACGCGTCTGCTGCTAGCGCGAGCTTTGATCCACCAGCCGGATTTACTGCTGCTGGATGAGCCCAGTAACCACCTGGATTTACCAACTCTGCTATGGCTTGAACAGTTTCTACAAAATTGGGGAGGCAGCTTTGTACTGGTATCGCACGACCGCAGCCTGCTCGACCGCGTGACCAACTGCACCTGGATCTTGCGCGATAAAACCCTGCAATTTATTCGTCTACCCTGCTCACAAGCCAGGCTGGCGTTAGAAGAAAAGGATAGCGCCGATGCTCATCGCCATCATGCAGAACAAAAGGAGATCGACCGAGTAGCGAAAAGTGCCAAACGGTTGGCTATCTGGGGCAGCGTGTATGACAACGAAAAGCTGGCTCGTAAAGCCAAGCAGATGGAGAAACAAGTTGATCGAATGAAGGAAGATCAAACTCTATTAACGGCCGGCAATCAATGGCAATTGCGGCTCAATGGTGAAGCATTGCCTGCTGATCGTGTGCTGGCACTATCTGATTTGCAGGTGCGTCCTGCGCCGGATGCACCTGTTTTATTCGAACTGGATGAAGTTAGAGTAAAAAGTGGCGATCGCATCGCGCTAGTTGGCCGCAATGGCTGCGGTAAGTCATCGTTATTACATAGCTTATGGCAGGAATTTAACCAGCCAGAAACCTCCGATGCGGGTATAGTTTTTCATCCAAAAGTCCGTATGGGATATTACGATCAAAGCCTACATCAATTACACGATGACGATTCAATCAGCGACGCGCTGACGTCTTTTGCACCATTGACGGAAGACCAGCGAAAAATGGCGCTGATTGGTGCGGGCTTCCCTTACCTGCGGCATCAACAAAAGGTAAGTACCCTAAGCGGTGGCGAACGTTCACGGCTGCTGTTTATCGGCTTAACACTGGCAAACTATTCGTTACTGCTACTGGATGAGCCGACCAACCACCTCGATATAGAAGGTAAAGAGGAACTGGCGGAAACACTAAAAACGTTCAAAGGTGCAGTATTATTGGTGTCACATGACCGCATGCTAATTGAGCAAAGTTGTAATCGCTTCTGGTTGATCCACCAACAACGGCTCGAAGAGTGGCACGACCTGGCTCCGGTTTACAACATTCTGGCCGATAAACCAGTAATAGCGCCGAGTTCAAATTCAGCCATTGCTACAGCTGCTATTACCACCCTCATGAAAAGTGAGGAAGATTATTTGCTGACAGCCTTGCTGGATCTGGAGGCCAAACTGGCCGAGGATTTGGCGCGGAAACCTAAACACCAAAAAATCACATTACAACGTGAGTGGCAGCAACAAATCGACGAGCTTAATAGTCTGCTAGGTTTAAGAGAGTGAGGACTAACGGATTCAAAAGTTTTTAACTCAAAGATCCGCTGGGTGTATGACCAATAAGCCTCATCAGTTTCTGATGGGGCTTATTCCATGCTTTCAGGTTGCTGGCTCCCACAAAAATCAGTACCAGTAAACATAAATCGCCAACTAGACAGTATAACTCTCGCCATAATTTCAAACTATTTTCAGAGCCTCGTTCGCTATAATCCTAGGGTATTACCTGTGACAACATTCACCGTTATCTATCTGGATTCCCATAGAAATGAGTGTGTAAAAATTTCGCCGGTTGAACCTGGCTAAAATAATCAATGTAGAAACCATGGCCGGACATCGATTATTTATTTTTTTATCAGAGATAAGAAAAATATTTACTCCACGAGACGGCTAAATACAGAGCTTTCTTGTAGAAAATCTATTGAGCAATAGATATGCAGTGGCACTGCTTTAGTTAACACCATAAGGAAATGGATATGAGTCTTAGCTTGCCTGGCAATGATTTGTATTACCTGCCACGTGATAATCTTCCCCCCGAAGAGTATGAGCGCATAATAAGCGCGTACGCTGCATGGTCACGTATCTGCCGTGAATATCAATTGGATGACCGCAATAATAATGGTCATTACATTATTAATATGCGTGAAAACAAGGCAGCCTCGCATTCGAGGCCATCTCGTGAGGCTCGGGAAAAAGACAAACTGAAAAAATGGTATTTTCCGGCGATATTGTCATGCTTAGCGACATTCATGGCCCTGCCAAGCTATTTTATATTGGTGAAAACGGTAAGCTTATTTGCACCGATCCACTTAGTTTTCATTCTGATGGTGCGAAAAAGATTATCGCTGAATTTAATAGCTCGGTGAGTAGAAAAGATTATAGTCACTCTGAAGGAAAACCACGACCAACACAGGTTCAGCGTTTGGTACGTGCTTCTGTACCTGATTTGCCAGCACAGCAAGCCTTCCGTACTATTAACACCAAGGCTGCCGGAGGCGTTTACAACGGAAATGTTGAAGGTTATACGAAAACAGCCCAAGATTTAGGCGGTTAAGCAAGCTAAAGCAAAAGTGTTAGCTGACGGTACTAGAGAAACGTTCCCTAATGGAAATATGGCGGATGCTCATGCCGAAATAGGTGCTCTTCAACAAGCACATGAAGCTGGGGTCTCGAAGGGAGCCGATATAAACATGGTTGTGAGCGGTAAAGATGTCTGTGGTTACTGTAGAGGCGATATTGCTGCAGCCGCAAATGCCGCTGAAGTAAACTCGCTCACTATACATGCTGTCGATAAATATGGTGACCCAGTAAAATACACATGGGAAACAGGAATGAAATTTATCAAGGTGGCTAAATGAATAAAGATATGGTGTTAGGCGGTTATTTCTTTAGCCCTTCTGGTGATAGGGAACAGTTAAAACCTTTAAAGAACCCTTCTGAGGATGACTTACTCCAAGTCCTTGAACTTTTCCGTGATAACGTTGGTGTGTTGGGTATGAAAAATAACGCTTGTGACGATATCGGTCCTGAAGAGTTATCTTTATACACTGAATCTGGACGCTATATGTTGTTGCTAGGTGAAAATGATTGTGATGGTGAATATAACGTCAGGACGTTGCACAACCTAAACTCACCAGGTGGCTTGCAGCTTATGCACGGTGAACCTTATGGAGCATCAACTATAGTTGATGCTTTTGATCCGGTGATCACTGCTTTTCGAGAGTATCTAGCTACTGGTAATGTATCGACAGACCTCCTTTATTAATATTGCTTAAGTCATCAAAATGGCGATCCAACCCAGCGCCATTGCTAGGTTTTCGTGCTTGATCCCGACATCGTAATTACTCCAATAACGCGTCAAAACTCATGCTTTATTAACGCGTCAAGGATATCCGAATTGGTAGTTTTGAGATTTATTAACGCCAATAAATTTGATGAAAACATCATGCTGCAGATGATTATATTTTTTGAGATAACTTAGATAATTAATTGACAAGCCATATAACCTTATATTTAACAAAGTATTATTTATTCAAATTATTGGGATATAACAACATTCATAAGAAAACCGCATTATTAGACAAGAGATAAAAAACATTGACACCCTCATGAAATATCCGTTGACCAATCAGCTCTGTCTTTAGAGCTACCATGGTTTTTATAACACCGAAACTTTCCCCTACGGCGTGGAGTTCTGTATTCATTCCCTCTTCGGGAAAATTCTCAATTAAGATATCCTCGCCACTTTTATTTTGAAATCTCTCGCTCATAAAATATTCATATCAATAGCATTCCCTTCGGCATGTCTGATTCTTAATGATGGCGCTACGTTAAGCCCTCTCATACCGTACACTTTTACCATATTCTGTGTAGCTTTAATGCTTTTCACAGTGTCCATACTGCCATCGATCTTTTAATGCGCCCATTGGATGCAAACACCCGTTTCAACCCGTACATATTCAGGCTTGGCAAGGTTTTTTGATATTTTACAAGACCAATGCATCAAATAAACCCTCTCTGGGGGATTAATGTTGCAAATATAATTACTGCCGCGCAAATCTTATTAATTTAGATATAAAATTATCAATGCTTATTTTAAATGACGGACTTAATAATGAATTCCCTTTAGAAGTATTATTATCTATATACCAATGATAATACTCAACGTCATTGAACCATCTATTTTAACATTCTCTGTAATGGGGCCTTTCATATCAGCAACACTGCCAAGTCTCGGCATGACTTCAATATCAGCACTGAATACTTTTCCTGGTGCTTTTGTTGCATTAGCATGGACCCAGCTCAGCCCATTCAGTGGCCCAATGCTTAATGATAAAATAGCCGCAGCGGCTTCTTCCTGTTTACGGAAATATTTTGCAGTACCATCAACCTTTGCATTTGAAAAATAAACGCCGTAATCACCTATTTTTCCGGCGCCATTAACAAAACCTAATCCATAGCGACCTCCGGACGTGCTACTGCCAGCACGGTTATCGCTACCGGTCACGCTAACGTAGGTTTCAGCATCACAAATTACTGACCAGTTTTTGGTTATTGAAGGCAATACGGTGAGTGCCGAAGGTTTAACAGTATGCCCTGCAATTTCACCGACGTTATAGACTCCGCCGTCTGGAGCCATGACAATACAACCAGGGGGGCTCACCTGACCTTTGACTGTTAATTCTGCTGTTGGTGCTTTTGCGTTTGCTGCATTAAAGCCAAAAATCAAATAAGACAGTGCTGTAAGTGCTATCAGTTGCTTTTTCATGTTTATAGTCTGAGGTTATTCTAATTACATTAGAAAATGTCAACACAATTGAGGTTATCAAAGTAACAATTTTATCAAAATTTGATATTGATCAACATTTTGCCTTGTTGAGGTGATTAAACAATAAACAAAAAGGGGCGTATATCAGAATGGAAGCTGACTTATTGTAAGATATTTCTTATGCGAGATAATTTATTGTTATTTTTACAACAATAAATACGGCTCTGTTGCAGTAATCCGTCGTCAGGCAATATGTTATTTTTTACGATGTTTTCTGCATATACCACTGAAAATACAGCACTGTTCATTGATATGGTCGCGCAATGTATTTGGCTTGAACCTACACAATTTGGAGGAGATGATGGCAGAGTACGGTATTATCATTGACCATTCCCCGCTTTACCATTGAGTCACGGAGTGCCCCTGCGTCCATAGCCATTTACGTTCAAAATATAGATTGACTCTTTTCACTGTCTGGCGCACCAGTTAGCTTTTCATGGCCATCAACCTGTCGATATGTTCACATTTCTGGCGGTAATACATAGATAAAGAACGTTGCATTAGATTAGTTAGGCGTCATTTTGCAAACGATGAAGCCGCTAAGTACTTCTTTCAAAATTTCATGAGATCAGAAGTTTAGCCGGACGATTGTATGAAAAGGAAAAAGGTAAGGAATTTGCGATGAAACTACTGGGGCATAAATCGGAGAAGATGACGAACAAGTATCTTGATACGAGAGGGAAAGAATACGTGATGCTATAAAAGACCGAATATCAGATTTCGATAAAATTTCAATAAATTTCGATAAACAACAAAATTCACCTTTAAAATCAATGAGTTAAAAAGATACCGAATACGATTCCTAAAGGTGAGAATTCTTAAATTTATTTATATAAAACAATAAGATAATCAGAGTCATGACCTTTAGCACACGTTTAACACCGTCTTTAAAAGATCAATATGATCATATACTTATCAGCTATTTCGAAAATTCTCGGGGGAATTTGGGGCGCTAAAATGAGGGAAACATGTCATCAACACTATTTATAGCCTGCCTAATACTGGCTGCCGTAATGATCACCATCCACCCTGCTCTCTGCGTTCCATTTGTTATCGCCGCTTACCTGTTAGCTGGTAAAGGTAAAATGCACATGGATAGTGACGCCAGCATCATCTTGGGCATCATCGGATTTATGTTGTTATTGGTTCTGTTCGTCATTGTGAATGACACTTTCAAATAATTATTGATGCTGTAATGTAGATTAATCGCTATTCAATCTGACAGCGAGAAGTGGACTTATCGGCACTTACAGTGCAAAAAGGCTGTCAAGTCACTTTGATACCGTCTTATGATTCATTCCTGGATAGCCAGCAGAAAGATGGGAAGTTCTGAAGCCACCTTTGGTAACTGGAAAAGCTTTAAAAAGAGTGGACAGTTTTAGTTGGCTACTACAGGATTAAATAAACAAATTTAAGGGGTAGATATGGGGTTTTTAACAAGTACGCTGCTGTCAGGAATACTCTATGATGGATTTAAGACTGGCGTTGCAATAACTACAGACTTCTTAAAAGAAAAGTTAACGGGATGGCTTGTAGATGATGCCCTATTGGAGAAGTTATCTTATAAAGTAAATGCTCTTAAACTTCAGGATTATGGTGAACATGTAATCGAACGAAAATTGAACGAATCATCAGAAATACAGGAAATTTTAAAACTGGTACAACCGGAGCAAAACACGAATATTGGTTCAGTCACTCAGAATCATTGTGGCTCTGGTGATAACATTGTTGGAAATAAAATTATACACAACTAATAGAAATGGAAGATGATGGTAAACCAAGTACACAATGGCGCAGGTGACAATGTTGCGGGTCACAAATACGAATACATAATTCGTAGTATTCAATCTAAGGATCTACGAGCTGTAATAGACAATGTCATGCGTGATATTTGCTATAGAGACTTAGCCAAAGCAAGTGAAAAGCTAGATGTGCTTAATAATATCAGTTCACTAGAGCCTGATGTATACTTGTTATTGAAAGCTTTAAATATAAAACTTGAACTGGTCAAAGGTTCGCTACCATCATCAAAAAATGATCTTCTAAGATTGCTACAGCACAACAGCCTCCCAAGCGATGTTTGGGAAGCTGTTACATCGATTTTAATTGATTTGGAATCGAGATCTTCTGAAGAATTAGCTAGAAAAAGGTATTCAGCTTCAGAAACTGATGGTTTCTACATCAAAGAGGTATTCTTTGAGCGATTGGCCTCGAAAGAAGAATTATCTAAAAACTACTATAGTTCAACGGATTATGACTTATCTGAACAAGAGGTAACTGGATTAGTTCGAGGGGCTATAAGAGTTCAAGATTTTGCATTTGCTTTTGAACTGTCCCAGCTTCTGGATGAGTACTTTCCATCAAGTAATTCAAGAGTTCTTTTACTCTACACTGAAAGTTGTTTACTCGTTACTAGAAACCAACACAATCACTATTTTTCACTTAGTAAACAAGAAAAAGCTAATGCGGACAGACTCATAGTTCAATTACTAAGTGACATAAGTGACAAGAACGATAATAGACATATCGCCATTTTAACCAATCTGCTTAACCTTACCGGTTTCATAGATAGTCGCCTTTATAACTTAAGTAAATTACATATTGATAAAATCAAGAAAATAAGCTTAATGTCTGGCGAGTTCATAGAACAGCTATCTACGGGAGTGAAAGCTTCCAAGATTAAATTTGAATTAGTATCTGATACTTTGAATTTAGAACAGTTTGCCTATCTAGACTTTGCTCTTGAGCACAATCAGATAAAGACTAGGGATGTAAACAAATGGGTAGATAAGGGCGGGGTAGTCCATATTGGTGATGATTATATTAATTCCTTCTTAGACTTGTACCTTAAGGCGTCAGTATGTTCAGTTGACGATAAGAGAGAACTACAATTTTTGGATGAAAGAGCACAAAGTTTTTTAGAGCGGGACTCTAAACAGTATATTCGAATAAACCCTTATAAAATTTTAAAGTTATGCGATAAGTTTATTGGGTTGGGTTTGTCTTTGAACGCGGTTAATTATCTCAGCCCATTTTTATCTGATGAAAATTGGGTCTCTCCGATTTTTGAATGTTATCTGAATGCCCTATTTGCAAGTGAGAAGTTTGACTTATTCCTATCTAAAACTAAACATTTAGAACCAGAGGAAAAGACAGAACTAATTTACTTAAGAGAAGCCCAAATATACGAGCGATTAGCTGAATATGAGCTATCAATCAAATCGACGAGAGCCGCAATTGATATTTCATCAAACAATCCGCATACCTGGCATCTATTGTTACATGTATCTAGAAGCAAGGGGTTGAGTACAGATGATCTCAAGGAAATTGTTTTTGAGATTCCAGAGACTATTTTCTCCACTTATGATGACTCAAAGGTTGAATTAGTCAATGAAATAGCGATTTATGTAGATATAAATCTTGCAGAAAGAGTACTTGTGGATTGGTTTGTCCAAAATCCAGCAAAAGTTGCAAAACCTTTGACTCAGATTCACACAAACTCCTTAGTCAATCGTCCAAAAGTTAATCGTAATCCTTATGTGCCTATATATTGTGGTGATGGAGTTACATATTCAGATGGATTTGGAAAATTCACTCGAATTCTTACCCGTGACGTTGAGGCCAGTCACCCGTATTTGTTGGATGTAGAGTCGCCATTAGGGCAAATTCTTGAGCATATGCGAGAAGGAGACATGTCTGGCGACATTACAATGCTTGAGCGCCTATCGCCTTATGTTGCTACATTTAGGCTAGCTGCGGAGCTTCGCAGTAGAGGTAACGATGGCACTGATGCTTTCAGGCAGTTTTCTTTACCTGCTAATGAAGAAGAGTTCATCCCTTATTTTGAAAATATTTTAAGGCGTTACGCCTCAAAAGAGAAAAAAAGGGATGAGGTATTGCAAAACCCCGATGTACCCTTAGTAATGAGAGGCAATTTTACTGATCCTTCGGATCCTGTAAGAGGGGCAATAACACACTTATCGTCAAACACCTCAACTCAATATATGGGGCTGTTCAACCGTGGAGAAGAATCGCCAGACAAGGTAATTATTGACGTATATACGGCTGTTTATTTTTCACTAATGGGTTTTTCTTCAACTGTAGTTAATTTGAATATAAAACTGGTTGTATGTCAATACACTAAAAAAGTTCTAGAAAAGTGGGTTGAAAATATCCTACGAGAGGACTACATGTCTATGGGGATATCTGATAAAGGGCTTTATAGAATTACATCTAAAGATATTCGAAGAAACTTTTTAGATTTAATCCAAGGACTTCAAACATTACTGAAACACTCGACGGTCGAAGCTCTGAAGCCAGCAGATACGCCAGAACTATTAGTTAAAGTAAGAGATATGATTGATGCATCGGTTTATTCAACCTTTCAGCTTTCTGTAGCTAATGGTATCCCATTACTTTGTATTGATCACTTGATGTGCGAATTAGCATATCGTTCAGGGTGTCCAGCAGCAAACATGAATTCTGTTGTTATGAGGATTTTAAACTCTTTGACATTGAAGGAAAGAAAAAAAAGTATTCAATTTAATTTATCTTCGGGTACACCTGTTCCAATTTTGTATAGTGACATATTAGAACTCAGTTGTTCATCAGAGACCTCGGATACATACTTAGTATTTAGGTTCATGGAAAAATATGGAAAAACTATTGATACAACTGGATCTCCACTAAACTTTTTAACTGCAATTGTGAGCAACGTAACAGCAATAGCTTACCTAGATGGAACTATTTTAGCTGGCGGTAAAACGCACAATCCACGTTATGATGGATATGCTGAGTACGTTTTTAATTATTGTTGTCGTTCTGCGATGGTGACACTACATGGTGAAACCACCGAACAAAGATTAGCAATACTAATCCATAATGTAATAAATACACCTTTTCGAGTTTTCAAGTACTACTTAGAGCTGATAACACTGCTTACTTCTCAGTTTGCGGCAGGACATTTTCTGGATTTTGATGCTTGCAATGAGAGTCTGGTTGCTTGTAACGAAGGCAGAAAACTAGAAGAGCAAGGAAATACTGAAACAAGCTAACCTTTGTGAAATGAATGATTATATTTAGTTGCCGGGTGGGTTTAGACCGATAAAATAACTTATTATCAGATACTAGTTAGGAACGTTAAGCAATGGTGTGACCTACCCCTACCCCACGCTGGTAACTAGCAATGTTCGCTCTTGCTGTCAGATCTGATTACACTCTGGTGGGACTGCTCTTGAGCTGGCAATTCATACCATCTATGACTGTGCCAACATTACCCTACCCAAAAGTTAATAAATCAGGGAGTCCTTTCAAACTCCCTTTTAAATCACTTATTAAAATACGGATTCACCCTTTCCACCGCCTGCTGTACCAGTTTGTTTCTGGTTGCCATTAGTCGGTCAATTTTTTCTCTTTTTTGATCCGCCGTTAGTATCCGGTCCCGCCGCATCATTTCAATCTGGGCATTCAGTGCTTTCACTTGTTTCTGTGTCGCGGTTAGCCCCTGACGCTGCGATAATTTCCCTCTATTTTCCTCTATCAATTCATTGGCATTATCGCCACGGCCCTGCTTACGGAAGCTGTTAATAGTACTGTTTATCTGGTTGGCTTCGGTCATAATGCGGTAAAAATCTTCGGTGAATTGGGTAGATTTGGCCGGATCGGAGCCACGGAAGAAGGATTTAATCACCGGCATCTCATCCAGGCGCATCGCCGGGGTTTCGCCGTAGTCTTTCAGGTTACGCATCAGTAAATTAGTCGCGCCCATCACATAGCTGCCTAAGCTGCCGGTGTAGCCCATCACAATATGGTCCAGCATCTTCGGTGACATATTGGTCGCTTCACCCACTTCACGCATTAGCAGACTGGTCTGGTCATTATAACGGGCTCCGGCCATCAAATTGCTGTCGGCCATGTTCTCAATTGGCCCGCCTTTGAAAAAATCATAGTTAACATAAGCCTCGGCAATCGGCATGGCGACTTGTGGGATTGGGTTGAATGCCATGGTTTCCATAAAGTTATGCGCCACCAGCTTGCCGAATTTAGCCGCACTATCTTTACCGCCCAGCGCGCGGACAAATCGCTCCGGTAAGGTGCCAAACATCAAGCCGATTTCGAACGGTTTTGGGAAACGGATATGCTGATCACCAACCCATGCGTGCCAATAGGTGTCTTTATCCCAGTCCTGAAGCTCTTCATAGCGTTTGTCGTCCCAATTCAGCGCCATCAGTGCCAGCGAGGCTGCGGTGATCATGCCGCCGCGTTTCAGCACTTCGCGCGGGTTCTCTTTGATAGCTCGGCCTAATTTGCTCAGCCCCTGCATACGGGCGTTGAAAAATGGCAGCATATCACTCAGGTTTATCATGATATTGCTGGCCCCCATCATGCTGAAGTCCATTAAGTCGCGTGATTCAAAAGCTGCCTGCGCCTTACTTTTGCCCGATTTAATGGCGGCTTCATAAGTGGCCAGTCGGTTAGCGTTTTCTGCTGCTTCACTGAGATTTTTGTATTGATGTAACCCCTGCTCGACCTTGCCCATCACCTCTTTGCTGTTGCGGACAATGGACGATTCAAACTCTTGCATTTGGCTGTCGTTGTAACCTTTACGCCGCAGCACGCTGCGTATCGTTTTGGCCGTCGATGCCGGATCATAGACATTGGAATAGCCACCGCCGAAAGTCGCACCGGCAAACATCATATCCACCAGGCTATCATCGGTGCGCAGTGCTTTTTTAAATCCAGCCCATGAGGCAGTCACCGGCTTAAAGCCATCTTTGTTAATGGCCCATGAATGAATCGAGTCGCGCATAAAGTTACGGATGATAAAGTCAGGCATCGATGTGGTGCTGACGGTCAGCACCTTTTTCGCCTGGCGGGCGGCTTTCATAAAGGTAGAGTTACTGCGCTCTAGGTCTATCATGGTAAAGGCGCGATACAGTTCCGGATCATTAACTTGAACCAGTTTTTCCTGCCCATCGATAAACACCTTCACCACATCTTTGCCGATACGCTGAAAATCCATTTTATTCGGGGATTCAATTACCTCCAGCACGCCGGTATCCGCAAGATTGACCACTGAGCGGCGCATCGCCTCGTTTTTCATCGAAGCATCGACCGATTTCGCCACGTAGTTAAACAGGTTTTCGATAGGATCCTTAATGGTCAAATCGCTGCCTTTTAACTTGCGCACGGTACTGCTCTGGTTAGCAATGCCTTTGCTGGTCCACGGCCCCTTCACCTCGCCATTTTCAGCCTCACGGTAATAGGGCAAGTACCAGGCATCCTCCCACTGGGCGCGGCTTTCTGGGTCAATCAATCCCATATCCTGTTGCAGATCGAGAATCGACTTAATAAAGGCGTCATATTTTTTCTTCTGACCGTCGAATAAAGCTTCATTACCCCGGTTGAGGGTTTTCATATAGGCAATTTCGTCGGCATTGAAGTTGTTCTCTTTGCCCTCTTTCATCAGCCGTTCTGAGCGATGGCCGGCGATCCATTTAAAGAAGTTTTCGCGATGATTTCCCAGACCGTCGAGAATACCCATCAGGGCATCCTCTTTGCCGGTACCGGATTGCCGTTCAACTATCCCCTCAGCTTTGTTATAGCGCGGTAAGCCATGCTCTAAGGTGGCGGCGGTAACAGAACCTGCTCCGGCGGCCATCCGCGCCCCAATGTAGGCAGAACTACGGGCATCATTGATACCGGCGGCATCTTCGGCATACTTCAGCGGAGCCATGCCATCAAAGGTTTTGGTATTGAGTTTACGGCCGGTCTCTTTTAGCCAGGCTTTCAGTTCCGTTTTATCTTTGCTGGTCACCGTGGCGTAGAAAGATTTAGCTTTATCCAGTCGGGTTGGCTCAATATTAAAGCCCATCTTGCGGTTGGTTTCAGTATCCATTGCTGGGTTAGCGGTGCGGGAATAGAGGGCATCAGAGCGCGAGAAGGTATTATCAAACTCCCGCGTTCCCGGTTGTTCGCCATCATACATAGCTGTCTTTTTAAACCGCCCGGCGACGGTGCGCAGAATATTGCGTATTTCGGTTGGGGAGATATCACTCTCATTCATGATGCCGATTTTCTTCAATGAATTTGTCAGCAGAGAAACAAAACGATCCCACATCGCCCCAAGACTGGTGAGTTCTGAGCGCTCCGCCATATGGGCCAAGAATTCATTAGCCTGCATTTCAAGGGACTCATTGCGATAGGATTTATCGACTTCCCGCCAAACATCCTGAATTTCTTTATTTTTGCTGTCACGAGTTTGATGTAATACGCGCATGATACGGTCGTATTCCACATCACCAATCACGGAAGCCAGCCCGTGGTGCGCCAAGACCTCATGACGCAATTTCGCCCGTAGTTGGCTGTCGGACGTAATATTATCCGCCACCACAATCACCCGACTGAGTTCTGGCTGATAAATAGCATGAACAGTACCGAACTCTTTCGGGATCCCGCTCGGCATCATGGCCGCTGCCTCCGCCTGAGTTTGCACCACCTTAACTTTGATTTTGGCCGCGCCATTTAACCTGCGTACCCACGCATTCGCGATGATTTGCGCTCGCCCCTGGCGCATTCCCTGAGTGGTTTTTTCGCCCGCAGCGGTGTGGCCGGTATCTGAAATCACATTGCCTTTATCAATATCGGTACTTTTACGTGAATAGAAGGCGATACCTTTAGCGGTGGGCTTGGTTTTGATGGTTTGGAATAGGTGATCAAATGCCTGACGTACGCCGCCGTTTAATTCAGCTTCTGTTGGATAGGCATAAGTTTCAGGGTTTGCATGTTCGTCAGCTTTGCGCAGGTTAACCAGATAATCGTTAGTGATACCTTTACTCTCGGCTTTATCCAGCAGATAGCGTTCAAAGGCTCGCGCTGACATTTCCAGTTTAGTTGTCCAATATGCTTTGCTGCGGCCACTGTCCAGTATTGCCGCCCGTTCCCTCATTCCACTATTAGTCACTTTAATAACTGCGCTCTTAAAGGCGTCATATACCTCTTGTCTGACGGGATGGGTGATTTCTTGCCTTTTACCGCTGCTAAAGTCATAGCGCGGACGTTTACGATCGGTAATAAATTCAGATGAACGCTTACCGGACGACTCGCCATGGACATCATAGGTACCAAAATAGTTATCCAGTGCATGGAACCACTCATGTGCCAGCGATCCAGCACCGTTACCCTTGGTGAGATTGATAACCACTTGCACAGGCTCATAATGAGCTTTGGCCCCGCCCTTACCCCGCGCGCCAAATGCCAGACCCAATTCGCCATTCAATGACAGCGCTTTGGGCGGTACATTCAGTAGTTCGGCCATATCAACCAACGAGTCATAAGCATCGTTTAATTCAGTTTGGCGGCGTGCACCCTCAACATAGTTACCAAACTGCACACCTCGGAAGCCAAATGCATCACTAAATTGTTCAGGCGTCACATTGCCATTACGGCGTTCAATTCCTATCCGGGGCTCGTTGGTTAATTTGCGTTGTTCTTCTCGCGATGTTTTGCGTAATTTATCCAGTTTGGCTTCTATTTCAGCGCGATTCTCTGCCAGATAAGCGCGTGCTTCGGTAGGTGTTTTGAAGCCAGCTTTAAGCGGTAACACGCCCATAGCCCCTTTGTAGCCAATAAACACACTCTTGTCTGCCCGTCGGGTATAGACCTCTAACTTAGCCTGTCTAGGCGTTAACTGAGCCTGTTTAAGCGCGTCATCTCCTTTATCACTATTAATCTTGGTCTCAATAAATTCCTTGGCTTTGGGTAATAGCTCCGGCATTGAACCCGCTGAAATATCAGTTTTCATCCCTCCAGGGGTAACCAGCTCATATAGGGTTTTCCCGCCGGGATAGCTCTTGCCATCAAAGTAAGTGTAATGGCCGGAACGAATTGAGTATTTTGACGCTTCGGCCATCTGCTCAGGCTTAAACTGCGAGATTAAGTCAATAGCATCTGCGGCAGATCGTAAGGAGGACTTACTGCGAAAAATGGTTTTTATATCATCAACACTCGCATGGCTATTGATAATAGAACTCGCTAAATCACGAACCCCCTTAACCTGTTCAGCCCACTGATTAAGCTTATAAGGGGATCCCGGTTTGTTCGGGATAAACGAGCGCAATGCTGCAAGTAATGCCAGTTTCTCTGGTTCAATGCCATTTTCATGCATTTTGCTGTAATCAGGGTGTGGGAAGAGTTTCGAAAGAGGCTGTTTCTTAATTTCTTCGATATCATGGTCGGCTTTCAGTGACTCGGCCAACTGGCCCCATTTATGCTTCGCCGCCCCCTTAAGTTCCTCACCAAAATCATCAATTTTTACGTTACTGTTTTTGGCTGGCTGCTCACCAGATGCCACAACGCCCTCATTGGAGGGCGCTGTTTTCGTGTTAGCTGTTGTGGATTCCAGCGGCAGACGCACACCAAAGCCATCACCAACGGGTTCAATCACCGCCCCCGGTATCTTGGCCCACTTCGTGAATCTGGCTACTTTCTCATTGGGGAATGGCTTACCGTGGTGCAATCTCAACTCACCTTGTGGACTTTCTGGCTCAATAACAGCACCTGGCATTTTTGCCCACTTAGTGAGTCTGGCCACTTTCTCATTAGGGAATGGCTTGCCGTGATGCAATCTCAACTCGCCAAGAGTTTCACCTTTTGCATAAGCTTCGGTACGTGCATCTATAGGGACACCACCAGCACGCTGACGCTGATCGGTAATCGCTGTTTCAGACTGTTCCCCCATAGCCTCAGTAAAGCGGCGCACATCTTTACGCTGCCCCCCGTCAAATTGTGGCGCTTGCCCAGATTGAACCTCATCCGGGTTAGTGGCTGGCCCCTCGGCAAAGATGATATTTTTATCGGTAATGGCCTGCGGATCCGTTTGACCATCGTAGGTCTGGGTTTCTCTGACCGCGCCTTGCTGCTCTGCCTGCTCTCTCGGCAAATACACTTGCCCACGAGCCTGCTCTCCGGCAGTAAATTGCGGCGCGGCACCGGCTTGGGTTTCATCACCTTGAATTGGCCCCGGCATGGGGAAGCCTTCTCCCGGATGAATATTACCGGGCGCTGGCAGGCGTGGCGTTCTTTGTGCTCGAATCTGGTCGGCTTGCTCAAGTATCGCTAACTCATCAGGTGTAAAACCTTGCTCTCCTGATTCCATTTGCTGCTGAATAAGATCTTGTGCGGTCGGCTGTGCTTCTGGCTCTGCCAGTGAACGCTGAACGTCGCTATCATCAGCAAAGCCTTGTACACGAGGATCCTGACGTAAATAAGCTGGGGTATCGCGAAAATCATCAATCTGGGAGTTAGGTACACCATTTTCACTGACTGAGTTTTGCTGTGCTGCCACTTCAGGAGTTACCGAGCTTTCTGCTTGCGGTGTCACTTCTGGCTGAGTGGCTGGGTCAATATTTTCCGATACTGGCGCGCCCTCGGTATCAGCCGGGGTCTCTGACTTAGGTTCGACTATCGAGTTACGGCCACGGATCCCGCCGATAGTCCCCGCGCCCATACCAATGCCAGCCCCTACCATGGCATTATTAGCACCGGTTTCAAAAACATCTTTCATCGGGTCAATTTTCTGACCTGCGGTATTAATTAATTGCTCATTCTGGACATAGCGCTGGGAAGCACCTTGAGCAAACTCAGTACTGCCCTCGGCCAGAGTTCCTGTTGCTGCACCAGAAACAACACTTTTAGTTGCCATCTTTTTCGTGAGCAACTTCGCCAAGGTATGATCCCCTAGCGTAGATGCCGCAATATTAATAGCCAGCATCCGAGGGTCACCAGTCACGCTATTGGCAGCCTGTTCTGCAACTTGGCTGCGTGCCAAGGTTAATTTCTGCGTGTCCGTTAATGAGGAGTTAGAAGGGTCACTATCAATATCGGCGAACGCTTTTTGGAAAGTTGTGCTTTCGAGTAATTGATCAAAGGGAATGGCATTAGTCTCTTCGCGCATATCAATACCGCCTTGACCTTGAGCGGTACCCGTCGAAACCCCAACAAACCCGGTGGCTTGAGCTCTCCTTTTTGCTATTTGAGCCGTTTCTTTTGCTGTGGCCCTTGCCGCCTCTTCAGGAAGTACCTTAATTAACCAATTGTAGGTTCCCTTTTCAACCATCCGTTCAACCGCGTTAGCCCCTAGCTTTGCCCCACTTGCCGTTAAAAACATTTGCGATATTGATGGGATGGCATTAATCATCCATGCATCTTTATCGAATAGGCCAGCCCCTGCTTTTATCCCAGTAACATTCTTATTTTTGTCACGCTCAAAGGTTATAAAATTCATCGCAGCAGCCTCTTTAGCGCCCTCGCTATAGTTGCTTTTGATTTCTTTCGACGCACTTTGAGCAAGATCACCTACCCCTCCAATCATTGCATTACCCGCACGTGATAACAGATTACCGCTGTTATCTTGCATCACTTTCAGCATCTCAGGACTGACAGGAATATCAATCAGCGGTTTCTTCTCACCACTTCGGTATTCTGATGCCTTACCATCTAAGTGCTGATTACCCGCCTTAAATAATTGAGCATTGCCGCTAATGATATCAGCAGGCGCTGCTGCCGCAGAAAGGAGTACATCCTTTAAACCTATGCTAGGGTCATTACTCTGCGGCGCTTTTGACTGCCGCCCAGCGGCTTCACGCGCTGCCCTAACGGCACCCCAGTCAAAACCGGTATTCGCATTCTCACCGGGTTGTCGAATATTAAGCGTCTCGCGATTGTTGTTAGTGGTTTGTTCTTCTGGGCGTTGTTGCTGCGGATCGTAAGTCATGGGTACTCCTTTATTAGAAATGAACCTTTGGCGCATAGGAAACCAGCCCATCGAGGCGTACCAACCGTACTGGCTCCTCAAAGGCTCATTTCTAATCAGGTTCGATGGTTTGAAGCACATGCGTTGTGCTGGGGAAATTGGAATAGAAAAGCCCCGGCAGGCGGACCTGTCGGGGCTAGATTTCGTGCATAAAAAAACCGAAGGGCTTTTTAAAGCTCACTTCGGCATCTTTCTGTAATTTAGCTTGTTATCACATAAAAGTGAACACCTTCATTCAATAGATACAAAAAACAATAAATATGAATTATATTAATATATCGCTCACAGGTTATATCGATAGATATCTATAGATAAAGGTAAAGAGATGAGAAGCACTTACATTGGCAGAATGAAAAAAAGTAATGATTTCTATAAGGAATTACTTACGAGCGCTACTATTGCTTTTGATACTAACGTATTGCTTAGCCTTTACAGATATTCTGACTCAACAAGAAACGAATTCATTAGTGTACTAAATGAAATAAAGAATCGTGTTTTGCTACCTTACTTTGTCGGTACTGAGTTTTTCAATAACAGAACAAAAGTCATTTCGGACCAATGTAAGGCATATGATGAAACAAAAAAGAAACTTCAGGAAATAAAACTTAGTTTTGATAATAAACGAAGTCATCCTTTTATTTCTGAAGATACCTCTAAAACGTTTGGTGCAGCTTTAGAAAAAGTCATTATTGAACTGGAATCTAACAACAAAAGCCACGACTCTCAAATTACAAATGATACAATATTAGATATAATATCAGAAATATTCGATGGAAAAGTTAGTGAGAATTACTTTTCTGACACCTCGGATGAAATAATAAAAAAGGGAGAGGAGCGATATAAAAACAAAATCCCACCAGGATACGAAGATGCAAGTAAGACAATAAAGTCAACAGAGCTATCACCTCATCAGAAAATTGCCCCATATGGGGATTTAATCATATGGCTTCAGTTAATTGAATATGCAAAAAATAAATCTGAAGACATAATATTCATAACAGATGATACCAAAGAAGATTGGTATGAGTCCGCCAGAGGAAAAGTAATTGGTCCAAGGTATGAGTTAATAGAGGAATTCACAAAAGAAACCGGAAAAAATATTCATATTTATCAATCAGATAAATTCTTATCCGAAATATCTTCACTTTTGCAAAAAGCTGTTAGCCCTGAGACCGTCGAAGAAGTTAGAGAAACTAAGGAAGACTCAATAAACGAAAGAGTTAACTACATAAACAAAAATTTAAAATGGGATAAAGAACTTATTGACACCCTTAAAGGGACAATTAAAAGCTCTAGCCATGACAGTATGGAAATGAACTTGGGAGATGAATATCATAAAAAAATAAGGGATATAATTAAAGAAAAAAATAACGCAACGCAAAATTTTAAAAGTTGGGAGTTAGATGAATTTCTATCTGAAGAAAGTAAGATAAACTCAAAACTAACTTATACAAAAATAAAACTAGCTCAAGTGAACAACTCGCTAGACACCCTGATAAATAATCTAAAGCCAAACCAACTTGCAAATTCAGATGCTTATTCATTATTATCGGTTCAAAAAGAAATGTTATTAATGGAACTTGATGAGTTAAATAACCAATTAAGACGTATAAAAAGGTCTCCTTTTTAGAGGCTGTATAAACGACGTTATTCATCTAACGGCAGAAAGTCGTCTAACTTCCCTTAACTGCTGCGCAGTAAAGCTATCATCAGGTTCGAGAGCTTTTGGGGCCGTGCTATTTACGGCCTTTTGCTCCAACTCTCCCCTTTGCTTCTGCTGCCAGGCAGCAAATGCCCTCCGATCTTCCTCACTATTCAAATCAGGCGCTTCACCAAACTCTTTTTGGTACTCACCCGCAAATGCCTCCAACTCAACCGGGTCAATCTGAGATTGATTCTGAGAACTACGGCCCCCACCCACGCCGTAGAGCTCGGAAGCTTGTTGGCGGCGTTGCTCAGAGTTGCCCTTAATTTCCTGCTTTGCGGCGGCCAGTTGCTTCTCATCCATCATCGCGCCATCTTTATTTAGCGCGGCCAGCTGCTTACCCTCATCCTTGCTGATATCCAACAGCTCTTTGCGATAGCCCTCACTTTCCTGACGCATTGCAGCTTTATCTGGCGGGTTAACCATACTGCCAATAAACTTGGCTCGTTCTGGCTGGTTAAGTTGCCCTACCATCTGGCTGTAACCTCTGACTTTATTCATAAACTCATCGATAGGGATTTTCGCTACCTGGTTGTCATTCAGATCCGCGGAACCAAATTGAGTCATAGGTTTGTTGGCGGTCGAACCATCGCTGTAGGTGACTTTCAGACCGGGAATAACAAACTTGCCATCTTCACTGATACCAAGATGTGCCAGTTCTTTACTCTTAATTTTCTTGCCTGATTCGGGATCGACCTCATCAATATTGCGTTCAATATAGGGGGCCAGTACGGTATTAATCGTTTTTAATACTTTCGGGTCGTTATAGTTCATTTCCCCGGAAAGCACCTTCGGCATAATCTGGTTAATTTCCATCACATTATCAATTGCCCCCTGACCAAAGAAACGAGATGGATGCAGTGGATTATCTTTTGAAATTTGCCCATACAATTGGGGGTCAACCTGACCGGAGGTTTCAATCTGCTTGTACAGCGCCTGAACAACCGGCATTTCTTCTTGCATGCGCTGCTGGCGTTCAGCTTGAGAGCGCTGGAAGTTAAACTCGCTCTTACGCATATTGAGTTCCTGCGCCCGCATGCCCAAGCTGGCATTGGCCGTGCGCTGACTCGCCTGCGCTAACCCGTAGTTTTTATTCCACTGCTCATCACCCACGCTATCACGCTGTGATTTATATTGATGATCACGGTTATCTGTCTCTTTGCGCCAATCCACCTGCTCTTTCGCCAGGCCATAGTTACGATCCGAATCTTTCACTTGTTGCTGTTGTGCTGCATCCCGCAAACCCAGTTCACGATTACGACTAATCGCCTGATCCGCCGTATTGAAGCCCGCTAAGAAGCCGTCTGCTAAACCTTGTACGCCCATAATAATGATCCTTTAGAAGAAACTACTGGCCAGCAAACCTACTGCTGCACCAATACCCATACCAATCGGCCCGCCCGCAGCACCATAGGTGGCACCCACCGCCATGCCAGTACCAGCCCCGACGCCAATCATGCTCATTTGGCTCTGTTTCTGTTGGGATTTGAGCTGCTCATTGGCAGATTCGCGCTGTATCTCGCGGTTAGAAGCATCACCCAACCCTTGCATAGCCTGCTGCCGTGTCTCTCGGGCAGCATCAATTAATCCGTATCCCATTAGTTGCTCCCCCCACCAATACTCATTTGTTCACGTAGGCTGGCACTGCCACCGGTTAAAATGTTCATCTGTCGATCTTGCTCCGCCTCACGAATACCATTCTTCGCCCCGGCAGTGGCCAGTGCCGAGCGCAGACCTAAACTGTTGTCGTTCGGGTTTGCCGTCTGAGTGGTGCCATAACGTGCCAACTGATTTTGCGTACCCAACTGCGCGGAACGTAAGCTATTGGTAGAACTGTCACTGACGCGGGTTAACTGCTGGTTCATTAGCTCGCCGCTGGTAGCCAAACCCATCAGCTCTTTTTGCTTTGGATAAAAACGAGTGAGCCAATCGTTATACTGATCACGAATAAGATTGGCATAGGTATCAGATGCTTGTCCCATAACTACCTCCTGTCATTAGCTGCCGCCAAAGATGCCAGTGGATTTACTACTCACGTCTTTGAGTCCATAAGTCGATTTGCTGCTGACATCCTTGACTCCATAATTACGAGCGGCTATACCACCAGCAGCACCAACTAATTGCCCTATTACCTGTCGGTCGCTAAGTGACTTCTGTGCATCGCTGGTCGCTTTACTTAAACTCTGGCTGGCAATGTTGCTATAACCAGACAGTGCATCAGCTTTTTGCCCTGAACCCATAGCGACAACATCATGCAACCCGGCGACATATTTATCTTGTTGTGAGGTTTGCGCCCGGTTGGTGGTGTCGATTTGCCCTGCTACCTGGTCACTTTGCAACGTTTGTAGTGTTCCCTGGAATTTACCGCTACTCGGATCAACACCACCCGCAGACAATTCAGTCGCCGCCTGTTGGCGTGCCTTACCAAACTCCTGTTGATAACCTAAGTTGACGGTCCCAGCAGCATCGTCGTATTTCGACTCGTTATTCATACTGTCTACTTTGCTAATAAACAGATTTTCCATTGGTTTAAGTTCGTTCTGGTACAGCGTCCATTGTTTACTCGCAATTTCAGCCGCTGCCAGTTCCTGAGAGGTTTCTTTAACCTCGGTGCTACCGCCACCTTTTCCCATAATGACCTCATACCGGTATTTTGAATTTCATCAGTCCATCTTCGTCCACCAGACGCTCAAAACCGAGACGCCGCGCAATTCGGATAAACCCTTTTCGTGCTGTATAAAACTCCGCCCAGCGCCCGCCTATCATCCGAGTCAGTTGCTGAACCTCCGGCGTGTACTTAACCAAACCTTGCGGCCCACTACTAATACCCAGCCAAACCACCACATAAGGAATGCCTTCTTTAATTCGCGGGCGCAGGACTATCACGGCATCGTCCGCTGAAAAGCAAAACGCCTGCTTGTTACGGCAGGCGTCTTGGACATGAATGAGGAGTTCCGGATCACCGGCATCGCTGGCTATTCGGGCCAGTTTAGAAGTGAAAGTAGTTTGCAGCATCCAGCACCATGATAGGAATACTTGAAACGTAATAAGTGAATGGGCCATGGGACGCTGGTTGATTTCTGGCCCATCCCCAAGCAGGGCCAATCTGCGTGCCGTTGCTGTTCACCCAGACATAAACCTGCCACGGGTAACTGTACATCGCACCAATATTGCACGGCGCGTACATTGGTCGGGCAATGCCCTCAACACTCCGCATTGAGCCTAATGCTGCACCGGTTAAAGGAACCAATTTAGGGCGGGCCAAAATATCGTAGCCCGAGTTATAAACCACTGAGCCATTTTGTTTCGAATAGATTTCCAAGCCATATTTACTGCGATTTAACGCACCATTACCAAAAATACAGACCTTGGCTCTAATGGTCGCGCCGCCACCGCCATTGACATAAAAAACGCGATATCGGCGGTCAGTGGGGTCAGGCGACATACAAATGGTTTTACTGGCATCTGTTGTGTAGAAATAACACATCACCTGATCGGCTGCGAATGCCGGATTAATATAACTGGGGAGCCAACCGTCATAGATATCCACCTCTCCTTTAAATAACAGGCAAGAGAATTGGCTGATATTGCTAATGCCGGTGAAGTTATTAACCCCCATAAATTGGATACCATAACCGCCCACCGATCCAGAAGCAGGCCAGATATAAACACCATAATATGAGGATGGAATAGCACCATAGTAATTAACTGAGTTTACTTTCAGTGTACGATTAGCATCCAAGTAAGGCTGATTATAAGCGAATCCACCAGGTACCCACTGACTACCACTAACGGTATAATCAAGCCAGGCATAAGAAGACATCCAAAGAAAATAGTCATAGCCAGAAGGAATAGTAATCCCCGTATTCCATTCTCCGAATGAATTACCTTTACTGCCCATGCCAACTATTTTAGTGACCGTAGTTTTGTTATCCATCACCACTGATGTGCCATCCGGGCGGAATACTTCTAAACCGTAGCGCGACACTGCCATATACCGTTAAAGTTAAAATCAGGAGGGGGATTCTTACCCACGGACATACACGCGGTTAAACTAATCAAGCTTGCCAAGACGAACCATAAGCGCACCTTTCTCATCATAAACCTCTATTCTCTCGTTAGTGATAACCAGGCCAATACTGCCTGCACCTTGCCTGATGGTAATTCTTCCCGTATTTGAAACACTGAATAGGTCGCCAATCTTCAGATTACCGGCGGCATCAACTGTGAACTTACCGTTATTTATCGTGGCGCTATTGAGCGTGGGCGTTGAAATGCTGATTCCTGCTTTAACTTCATCAGCGATAATGGTTTGAGCATTCAGAATTTTGATGGTGGCTTCACGGATAGCCGCCTCATCAATGACCACTCGCCCGTCAGAAATAGAAAACGGAATAGCATGAGAGCCGGTATCAGTAGGATTGTTGGGGTCAAAGACAAAAAACTGACTGGCCGATATGGCGACCTGAGCAATAGGTTTACCCTCTGTATCCCTGCCAGCGACAATCCCGATACCTGCGGTGATCCCGCTGGCATCAACTTTGGTGCTCCACATTTTCTGAAATGCCTGGCCGCCGTTCTGGTCAAGATCATTGACGCTATTGGCGAGCTCACCGATTAATGGCGATTCATTAATCTCCTTATTAATCAGGTCAATAATTTCATCAATATCAGCAGCGGTTTTGGCTGGAGTTCCCTCACTGGCATTAAATGGCCCCGCCACTCCTGCGGAGTTAATAAAGCGGATCCAGTAATAGCCTTGCCAGCCCGGATCAACCGGGTCGCCATAAACCGCCGCCGCCGAGCTGGCTACCATCACCGCATTAGCCAGGTTATCTTCAGTGCTGCGATAGATTTCCGTCAGCGAATGCCCACGGTAATTCGGCATCTCCCATTCCAGCAGTACCGCGCCAAAACCGCCGTTGGCTTTAAAGCTTCGTGGTTGAGTGGGAAAAGAGGGGGCTGGGCCAGTATTATCATTGGGATGAGGTTTGAGCTGTAATTTACCGCCCGCCCCTGCACGTAACTTGGCTAAATCCAAATCAGCCAGCTCGGCATAAGTGACGGCACGATTACGACCGTCACCGCGCTGCCCGGTCAACACCTCAATATTTTCAGAGAGTGCCGCAGCATCACGACCCGCACGGAATCCTTTGGTCATGCTGGCATCTCCGCCATTGAGGTACTCAGGGTAATACGGTCAACTTGCGCGTAACCCCAGACCTCAACCGTCCATTTGCGGCCAGTGATCGGCGGCAACTTCAGAAGCCCATCCATTAAGGAGCCCGGCGGCAGCGACAGCACCGGCGCACCATCGACAATCAAATTAACTCCCACGCGAATTACACTCTCACTCATGATGCGCAAGCAAGAAAATGAGGTGCCGGGAGGGGCCAGAAATGGTTTGCTGCGCCATGTGATCGGCAACGGCGTGGTGCTGACTTGAGAGATGGTTAATTTATCGCCTTTAATGGTATAGAGCGTATCCGACTCCAGATCATTAAAAGCAGTATCAAAAACGGTGGTCAGGTGGCGGATATCCATCGCTTGCGGATCGAAAATAAATCCGGCGCTGGTTCCTTTTGCCGTCTGGTAAATCGCCAGATATTCGCCTTCCACCTGCCATGCTTTGATACTTTCAGGATTGAAGTTTTTCCGCCATTGCCGTGGCTCGATAATCTGCTCAGTGGCAACTAATGCATTGCCAGCACTATCAACCGATACCAACCCATTGGGTGACGCGTAGAGCGCAAAGCTATCCATACTCACCATGCTGCGGCGGCTGACACAGGCTTGCATCACCGGTAACTTGGCGTTGGTTATATTGGACGGAGTGATACCACTGAACAGATAAGGCCGCCCTTTGGTTCCCACCACCAGCCCGGCACCAATAGGCGCAACAGCCACAATATCGTGCTCGGTACTTTGCTTGTAATTTTCCGGCCAGGCATAGGGGAGAAACGCCTCAGAGAACATGACTTGGTTACCAGCAAAACCGGCGGCTATACCGTTTGCCATCAGGCACAAACCAATCATTTCATCCGGCGGCATCAGGAAGTTTTCGGTTTCCAACACCGGACCAAGTTCTTTATCCAGCAAAGTGTCCTGATACACAAGCACACCAACGTCCAACTCGACCAATAGCAGATAATCAGCAACCCCACCGCCAGATGCAGAGCGATAAATACGACGGCGGGTGATATTTGAATTCTGGCTGCCCGGTGGTTGCAGGGCGAGGTCTACGCTACTGCCGGGGTACACAATGGTCACTTCCTGCGAAACTGGCCCCGGTGGCCCTTCTTCCCCGTAGCCCGTGACATAGGTTTCAACATAAAAACGGGTATCGTCATCGGTTGGATCATCATCACCATGATCAGCCGGCGGCGTAATCGCAGTCACTTCAATAGGATTAGCTGGAGCTGGAATGCCCAGCCGAAAACTTACTGCCGGAAAATTACCCTCTCCTTGAGTCGCTATTTCATTACTGGTGACCTTGGGATATTTGCCATCAGTGAAATACACCCGCTCATATTTATCCTGCGCCACCGGGCTGCGGATTGCATCTACCAAGTCAGTCCAGGCAAACCAATAATCATCGCGGTAACGGAAAATAGTGGTTGGCTTCAACTTAAATGTTTTCCCACCATCAATATCCGCCATAACCGGTGTAATAACGCCGTGGCGAAAATGGCAGTTTTTAGCAATGGTCGCCGCTTGCTCTGGCAATAGATGTGGCACCGCCCGCGGCATTTCGCCACGCATGGTAGTGATATCGATAGCTGACATAGGGAGTGATTTCCGACAGGCATAAAAAAAGCCCCACTAAAAAGTGAGGCTTGGCATCTTTGGGTAATTTAGCGCGTTGTTGATAAGAGAGCAATGGGGTATTTATTTAATTTAAGGCGCATAACGACCTGGCTTCGAGGTAGCGGATATTTTTCAATATATGTGGGAAATATCTGATGTTGTTATATTTTCAGAATTTTGCTCGCCATAATTGTTTGGAGTAATCATCCAATTCCAATATGCTTAGACGGGAATGTATAGGGCAATAACAAGGAAAAGTTATGGATACGGTTGAAGAGCTCAACAATACTTATTTTTATGCTGGTCGTTCAAACCTAACTGCAAGTCAGTTGCTGTTTGTGATTTTCTGCGAAAATACAGCTAATCAGCTAGGTGTTCAGGATTTTGGGGCGATCGTGTCCATTGTGGCTGGACTCAACGTGTTACCTACACGTACAAAACCACGAGATGCCATTGAGGGGACTTCGTTAGCTTCCCGTAGCTCCCGTAAAGTATTTGGGAATGCTAAGTTTCCTTGGGGGATACGCCTACCCTCCGTAATAGGTGGATATCCGCCATCAACATTGAAAATCAAAATGGTTGCAAAAATTAGCGCGTTTACTGGCCGTGCCATTCCTGTTGTTGGATGGATAATTCTGGCTGCTGATGTTTCAGAGATCACTTGGTGTACACTGAGAGATTACAACCGTATTGCCAGAGGGAACGACAAAATATGGTAAGTGACACTCTTGAGCAGCGAATTTACAATCTGGTAAGAAGCCATGATGGGATTTACCTTTTTAAGAAAAAAGAGCTGACACCGGCAACCGATCTGGATTCGGATCTGCATCTAGAAGATGATGAAGCTCAGGCACTTATGGATGATTTTTTTTCTGGGTTTAGTGTCGAGCGCGGGAATTTTTCTATCACAACATACTATCCGCCAGAACCTCCATTGAGTGACTTAATTAATCCTTTCCGTAAAAGCGATATTCCTCAGGTGCCGGATTTCACGATAGGAATGCTTATCGAATCGGCCAAAGCTGGCCGCTGGCTATACGATTGAAATAGCCGGGCAATTAAGTTCTTCACAATGATTAGCTCAATGCCTGGGTAAAACGATCTTTTGCAGGAATATATTTGCAAATCGTTTTAGGTAACACCTCAAGAAATAAGGTTATTTCACTAAATGACAAGTAGCATCTGATACCGCATCGTTTACCCTTTGTACCCAAGCCCACCCGCTCATTTTATTCCCATTAAAATCAGAAGCGTACTCAGTAGCACTACCGTCTATGTAATGGATAGCGGTTGATTTGGTGGATGAGAAATAGCATTCAGCATCAACTCTATCTTCTGGCTTGTTGTCGCAACCGGTCAGAGACACGGCAAGAAAGGCCAGCACAACAGGAAAAATTTTCATAGGGTTCTCTAATAGACAGAGCTTCCTAGCGCGCATTTTATATGGAAGCCCCCACAGTTAGGTGCTGATTCGATCATACCTTATTAGTTAAGCCAGGTTCACCTTCTATTATTCGGGGACAACAGGCCACTCAATATTCGCCGCAAGAGAAACATCAACGTTTTTCACTGCAACACGGTATTGCTTCCACGCTTTCAAATCAGCATGCAATTTTACCGGAACATCTTCTTCGCTATCCACCAGCCCCTCAATCTCATCAGTAATAGCACCAATGATGTCCGATGCGTGAGATAAAATAGCTGTTTGCTTTTGCGTGGCTTCAATAATCATCTGTTGCAGAACGCGCGGCGCAGGGCCAGGTAACCATTCGCCATTTTCATTTGCGTAGTAAGTAGGATCGGGTCGTGGACCAGACATGATGACGTAGCTATCTGGCAAAGCAAAAGGTTCGATGTAAGAAATACTCTCGGTAGATTCACCGGGTATCGCGTAAATAACCATAGTTACCTCAATCTATTGTCCATACAGCAACTCTGTATGGGAGTGTTGTAGCGACATTGGCATTATTTGAAAATCCATTTAAAGTCAATGGGCTATACGAACCGAGCTGTTGGTTTGCAGAAACCACAACAATCTTGTCATCTACATATGAAGCGGCTATCCCATAGGATGATGAACCAGAACCAATATTACTACCGTCTCGCATTTCCCCCCATGCACCAAATAGAACTTCAACACGGCAATCGGTTTTTCTACCGGGGAATGGGTTAGTAACTTCAACGCGCTGTGACAGGGTTATATTTCCCGGTGATGCCTGAGTTCCTCCTGGGTAAACATATGCGAATTGTGGTTGCTTTCTAGCCTCTAATGTCGTGACTCGAGTTGTCAGCAATGTTATTTGAGTCGCCAGCTCCAGCGCATTTATCTGACCTTCATTGAATGCCGTACCAGCAAGTAGAATTACATAGCAACCCGTTGCGTTGAGCATCCGAGTTTCTGCCGCAACACGAGGTGTTCCATTTGTTCCATCGT
>NZ_JBLWEX010000306.1:0-47604 GCF_048323875.1 Yersinia sp. LJYL362 | reverse complement strand
CCATTCAACATCTTATTTATGAATAATCACTTCACAGCTTTTTAATTTCGGTGACATAAGTAACTGCCACTGCATCGACAAAATTAGGTACGTCGATAAATGCAGCTTTTCCTATCGGGGAATCAAACGCAGCTACGGCATCTTCAAGCGAGTCGAACCATAATTCTGAAAAACCATCAATGGGTGAGTCTGGATATACACGCCGGTCGATTGGATTCAGCACGTATGCACGAAGGCCGGGTAACTTAAGGGTAATAGCCGTGTGTATCTCCTTCCAGTGTTCGACAAAATCGTCAAAACTCTGATCTTTTTTCTTTGTCAGCAAACCTACGTGTTTAAAGCCTTTAACTTCGGTCATGGTTATCTCCAGTATCCAGAGTGAGCGTTGTCGCCCCAAAGCGAAACATTAATTCTGGTGCATACTATGATTGATTCCATTGAGGCGATAAATATGGTTTTGCTATCATCTTTATAGACATAAATTCTACAATCTGGTACCCCGAAGCTCGCTATCGTTATATCTTCTGATGATATCGGGCCAGCATTTCATTTCGATGAATACTTTCAACAACCTGAACAGACAAGTGGAAATATGAGAAAAACAGATCATCTCGGCGGGATTACTGCTTTTGTCACAACGGCTCAACACGGCAGTTTCACTGCGGCTGCGGAACGGCTCGGGCTAACAAAATCAGCGGTTGGAAAGAGTGTGAGTCGTCTGGAAAACCGACTGGGTCTGAAGCTTTTTCAACGGTCGACACGAAGGCTGAGCCTCACGCCTGATGGTGAAAAGTTTCTTGCCAGTTGTCAGAGTGCAATAGATATTCTGGAGCTTGCTGAAGCAGAATTGACCGCCCATATTACCCACCCCGCCGGGCGCTTACGGGTAGATTTACCGGCAGCATTTGGCAGACAGCGTATCTTGCCTATCCTGCTTGATATTACCCGCCAGTATCCCGAGTTAGCATTGACAGTGACATTCAGTGAGCGATTTGTTGATCCTATTGAAGAAGGTATTGATCTGGTTATACGTATCGGTGAACTGGCCGATAGCAGTGGTCTGGTTGCCCGCAGATTGACAACTCAAAAGCTGGTAATTTGCGCCTCACCGGATTACCTATTGCATAACGCAGAGCCCGTCCAACCAGAAGAGTTGAGCCAGCATAAGTGTGTGGTCGGTTTTCGACGCAACCAGCCGATATCCTGGTTACTAAAAGACAATACCGGACAAATCCACCGCTATACACCAACGCCAACACATGAATTTGCTGATGGTGATGCGATGCTGGCCGCCACGCTGGCGGGATGTGGCCTATGTCAGTTACCGCTCTGGCTAGTTGGTAAATACTTGCAAAGTGGGGGATTAAAAGAAGTTCTTATCGGGCATTCCGGTGGTGAAATGCCCATCAGCGCGTTATGGCCGAAAAATCGTCAGTTACTGCCCAAAATCCGTTATGTGGTGGATGAGTTGGTCACAGCCGCTGAAGCGGGATTACTCGACTGATTTTATTGATTATCCAATTGTGCTGAGTAGAACGGATAATCTGTATAACCAACTTCTGTGCCACCATAGAACGTAGCACGATCAGGTTCAGTTAGCGGCCAATCATTTTTCATTCTTTCCACCAAATCAGGATTGGAAATATAGGGCCGCCCGAAACCAATCAGATCAGCGCATCCATCCTGTAGGTACTTCTCTGCCAGCTGTTTATCAAACCCACCGGCAATAATCAAAATACCCTGATATACGGCTCTGAATTTTTGAATAAATCCATCAGGAATAGCTTGCTGACCCAGGGTTTGCTGATCACTGAGATGCACATACGCCAGAGAGCGAGTGTTTAGTTCATCAGCAAGTTGTAGCCATGTCTGCTCCTCACCTTCAAAAGCGTGCATATCGAAAAGACGACCGAAAGGAGCCAACCGGATGCCCGTTTTATCACTTCCGATCGCTTTTGATACAGCATCGGTCACTTCAAGAGTGAAGCGAATACGATTGCTATGGCTTTTACCACCATATTCATCATTGCGGGTATTCAGCCCACCATTAATAAACTGTTCCAACAGATAACCATTTGCAGCATGAATTTCGACGCCATCAAAACCCGCCTCGATCGCATTTTTTGCCGCTATAACATAATCATTGATAATGGCGTTGATACCATCAATCGTCAGAGCTTGTGGTGTTGAAACGGGTACCTGACCTGGGTTACCGTTTTGATCCAATGCGTAACACTGACTGTTCTCGGCTTTTACTGCGACGCTGCTGACTGGAGCAGCACCGTTATTTTGTAGACTGGTATGGGAAATGCGACCGACATGCCACAATTGCAGGAAGATTTTTCCGCCTTTTTCATGCACAGCCTGAGTCGTTAACGACCATCCCTTTACTTGCTCCTGACTGTAAATGCCAGGAGTAAAAAGGTAGCCCTGCCCCTGCACTGAAATTTGAGCGCCTTCAGTAACAATTAACCCGGCAGATGCCCGTTGTGCGTAATACTCTGCTGTCAACGCATCTGCAATATCACCTTTTCTGGCTCTTGAACGCGTCATAGGTGCCATAACGACGCGATTATTAAGAGTAATATTACCGACTTTAAGTGGTGTAAATAGCTTTTCCATTTTTACCTACCTGTATTCAGAAATTTTACCTATGTTCACTGTATGGGGTATCAATGTGAATAGCGTTTTGTTCCGAATACTTGTTCCATAAATTCTACAATACTTTTAGAGTGATAAAGTTAGGTAAATCAACGGATATAGCTAAAGCGAATAGTATGTAAAATGAGTTAGAGGCAATATTGGCGGTCTCTTATACCCCGAATCAAACGGTGATCAAACCATACATTAAACTGGCTATTACTTGTGAGTTTATCAAAATCAATACAGTCGCCATTAATAGTATTAACTTAAATAATGATTTCTCCGGTAACGGCTAATATCGGATTCCATTTGTGGTACTAATTTTTTAGCCCCTCTTCAGAGGCGCATTTATTTTCTTCGCTCAATTTTCTATATACCCCCAATAATACCCCCAAATTATTTTGGGTCTCTCAGCGCAACTAAAAAACATACAAATCACCGGGCCCTATGCCATTTTCTCAGCCAGGCATCCGTTATCAGCACTTCAGGAGATAGGGGGGGAATATAGAAATGGTGCGTCGGCATGCCCACTTGCCGCCAAATCATTTAACTGAGCATGCACGTAAAATTGATGAGGTAATGGGGGGTAATGTCACCAATCTGGCACTTTTAAAAAAGGTTGCTGATAATTAGGGGGTAAACAGATGGTAACTCATTGATTTTAATGGTACGCCCTACAGGAGCCAAATTAAACCATCAACACACTGTTAAATAAATATATTTACTAGGTTCAATTTTCAAGATACCCCCAATGATACCCCCAAATAATTTTCCTTCCCCAAGCCTATACAAATAAATTACCAAGAATAGTGAAAGACGGTATTTGCTATAAGAATAATTTCATATCATCGCACTTCACTTTGATGGTTGTTATTTAACCACCAATTTAACAGTTGATTATGGATTCATAATCGCAAATAAAATTTCTCTATATATAACCAGAAAGTGGTCGGTTCGGTAGGTTCAGTCGGTTCACGGACTTATTTATTTGATATATAAGATAAATTAATTTTAAATTGAACCGACCCACGGTAGGTTCATCTATCAAGGAAGTCGGTTCAGTATCCATCTTCATATATAGAAATCGCTGGAGAGGATAAAAATATTATTATAAAACATAATGTTATCAACTTACTTTGTAAATTTCATGCTATGGCGCTAACTAAAGGTTTTCATTTCATAATAGGCTGGGCAATTAAGCGCATTGATGTAGGTACTAACTCATAGGATCAGTGTTGAATCGTCTGTATAGGTCAAAGCACTGATGAGCTGTTCTGAGCTGATACTTTTCAGTAACGGGAAATTTATCAGCTTAAAACCGTTACTGAAGTAGATATCACACGTCTTGTTCTCAGTATCGAGCACTATTTCTTTAAACGTTTTAAAAATAAACCGTCTGCATTTCTCCCGGTCCTCTTTTAAGGTTAAATCCAACGTTGTTACATCCTCACTAACGGCCAGTCTCTGCTTATTGTTAACTGCACGGATCATGGATTCATTACTTTTGAATTCTTTATGCAGTGCCTTTATCTTTTCAGCCAGAGCAGCCACTTCAGGTGCTATTTGTAATGCCTCAATCAGCCTATCAATACTTTTAAGAACCTCAATATTTCTGTCCTGGAGCGAACGGGTCGATTCTCTACTGGTTGAATTAGTTTGGAATTTGTCAGCATGGATAACAACTGTAGTTATCAGGTTTACATCTGCAATATCACGCCTAATAGATGGAGTATTACAGCGATGTAACCGGCGCATAGGGCATACGTAATACCCCATCCCTTTGCCATCTATAGAATTGAGAATGATACTGTGACCGCATGCTTTACACTTCATCACCGAACGGAAGAGATTAATTAGATAGGGATTATCAGTGTGCTTGTCTTTGCCAAAGGGTGGTTTTCTGAACTCTCTGACGGCGTAGAAAGTTTTATCGGAAATAACTCGGGGAAAATAGCCCGCTATTTCTTGTATTCCATTGGCTATCGTACGGTATGACGGGGAATTTATTCCAATAAGCGCTTTATTTACCAATAGTTTTTCAATTGTTGAAGGGTTCCAGACGCCAATTTCTCCTGTTAGAGTTATCACCTTTTTATCATTCAGGACTTTAACTATTCCATTGAGGGATTGCCCTTTTAATCGTAGCCGAAATATCTCTTTAATCGTCCTGGCATGTTCAGGTATCAGTTCGAAACTATCTCCGCTTTGGCTCACCTTCAACCAACGCGGGCAACTTCTGGTAATTATTTTGCCCGAGGCCTCTGCTTCTTCCCTTTTCTTCTTCCATGCAGACTTCATCCGACGTGATTTGATTTCACTTTCTTCATTAGCCCGCTGCGCAATTAGAATGGCTTTTATCAGTGAGTAAGGATCATCCAAAGAATCTTTAGTGTAATGAGTATGGTCGCTAAGCGTAACAACATCGATACCAGCCTTTAATATGCTTTTAAGTCGTTCCGTTGCTTCACCTATTTTTTCACGAGACAGTCGGTCTAGACTTTCTACCAATAGAACCGTGCCATATTCAATATAACCGCCCTCTACAGCCACCATGAAATCTGAGAATGCCCCTCTAGTGGCATGTGTTCCATGGTAAGCACTGATCCCTAAATCTTTATACGTCAAGTCGTCCAACATGTAATCGGGGTTAGCATCAAGCCATTCCGTCACTAGCCTGTTCTGCCTTTTTAAAGAATCCCCGTACTGTTGAACAGACGAAGAGAACCGGAGGTATGCGATTGCTTTTTTCATGGATATAACCAACGTAATAATGAAGACAGATACTGGCATACCGAAATTTAGCAGAAAGTGAACCCTGTCAAATCTTCTTCATGACGAAAAATTCAGCATTATTGATTTAAAAATAAGGTGATGAAGAGATTTTGAAGGATGCGTGGGAAAGTGCTGATGATTGGCTTCAGGCTTAAGGCTTCTGAGAAATATTTTCAGGAATATTTTGTTGTCAGTTTTGTTGTTGGTTGACAGAACAACACCATAATGTAAAACCGGTTGACACAAAATCACTCACTACATACATGAATAGACCGGGCAATTAAGCCCGGTTTTGTATTTTATGCTTCAGTTAAAACAGCATCAGGTGGATCTGGATACCCAATGCTCGGCACATGCGAAGTCTTACTACTCCATCTCGCACGAAAAACGCCCAAAAGCAGTGTTTAGATTACGTTTAGAAAGCGTAATGATTGTGTGTGCTCTGTGCCTGAGATACCATCCACACAGCATAAATATAATAAATTAACCGGGATAAGCATGAGCTTTAATCGCCGGAACTTTATCAATGGAGATAGTAGTGGAAGCGCAATCATCAAGAATTAAGCATTTAGACGGCATGAGAGGGATAGCGATCTTACTTGTTTTGTTTTTCCATACTTTTGTGCGCTGGCCCGATCTTCTGCCCTTTGTTGAGCAGACAAAAGATATATTCCTTTTTAAGTATGGTCACATTGGTGTTCGCTTTTTCTTTATAATATCTGGATTTGTGATATTCATGTCTCTGGATAAAACAGCAAGCATGGGGGCATTCTTTAAGAAAAGATGGCTACGGCTGTTTCCTGCTATGTTCATTGCCTCGATTTTTATATTTATAACAGCGCATTTTTTTCACGAAAGACCAGCAGGAATACCGCATTTGATAAATCTTGTTCCGGGCCTTGCGTTTATCAGCCCTGAAGTAATAGATTCTATTTTTAGTGTGCGAATTGAAGGGTTGGAAGGAGCGTTCTGGTCGCTTTATGTTGAAGTGATGTTTTACATTTTTGTGGGTGTTTTATATTTCACTTTTAGTAGAAAAGTCATACTTAAATCAATATTTATCACATATATATTTGCCTACTCATTGTATATTGTATTTCACTTAACAAGTGATCATCCTTTGATGCAGTTTTCTGTTATTACTGGAATAGATTCTTATGGATGGTTTTACATTGGATGTTTCATGTATGAAAAGATAAATAAAAGAAATGATTACTTAGATAATATCATGATGTTTATTGTGGTAGTTACATCTCTGTATCATTTTGACTTTGGTCTTGTAATTATCACTGGAATTATTATTGGCGGGTTTTGCTTCTCATTTTACTCACAGACATTACAAAGAATCCTTTCTAATAGAATGCTTTTGTTTTTTGGGTTAATAAGTTACCCTCTTTATCTCATACATGAAAATATGATTGTTTCATCAACCATTAAAATGTTAAATACATTTTATTTTGGCCGCTATGAGTTCTTAGCACCTATTCCACCAATGATTGTCATTTTTTTACTAAGCTACTTCATTTCAAAACAAGAAAGAAAACTGAAGAACTTATTAAGTTATATTTTTGATAAAATTAAGTTACACAGGAAAAGAACTGCATAAAATCATTTAATGAATTAATTACTTTATGGGGAAATATCATGCAACAAATCTAATTATAAGCTTTTGTTGCATGATAGTAATACTTAGTCAAATATTGATAGGCTGAATGAATTCTCCGTCCTTGTATTCCCATCCAATTCCGCATACTTCAACACATTTAACTAACAATAATCCATCAGGCGGCTTCCACCCCGAGCCATCCTCCAAAACAATTGTGTTAACAACAATACTGGTATTAATATCTATCAATGCGTATATGCTCATTAGCTATACTCCCTTACTATTAGATACCCATTATTTCCGTTAAATCCAATTTTGTTAACTTGAGATTGCCCACTAAATTGCCCTGGAGCAGCAGCTCCATAATTACCCAATAGAGTTCTTTCCACCGAAACATAGTTTGTCCCGACACCAAGAGACACAGTGACTGCTGGGTTATTTTGTTGTCCAAATGCTGACACCATTATCTGTCCACCGACACTAACTGTTGGTGCACTTGCGCCTCCTTGCCCTGTTGACCCTCCCGGTGGGGTGTGCGCAGCACCAATTATCGAACCGGGGCCTCCGGGGCAGGTCAAAATACTGCCAAAAGTTGTTGAACCACCAGTTTGCCCGGAACTAAATGCACCTATTCCACCAGAACCAATAACTACTGATGCCGTGCTCGGTACTGACGTGTATAAAACTTTCGCATAAGCACCAGGGCTACCAGTAGCCGCAATTGCATTTTGACTGGCTGAAGTGGCCGATACAGCACCTGATGCCCCACCCCCACCTACGGCCTCAACTTCAATGTACGCAGTGCCAGCAGTCGGCGTATAAGTGCCAGTTGATGTAAATGTCTGCGTATTCAGCAACCGGCCGGAAAACTTGCTCGGCGTCAATCCGATATTTGCTTGTGCTACTGCCTGAGCAGCAGAACCCGCAGCGGCGATCTCGGATAGGTTATTTTTCTTCTGTAATGCATCACCGAGCAGCTCAGCTAAATTGAGATTGGCCTGAGCCTCTGCAACCGCTGCCGGGCCAGTCGCTTTAATTTCACTAAGATTATTTTTTATCTTTAAAAATTCGCCTTTCGATACCAGCTTAGATATGGAGACCGCTATCTGATCGAATTTCTCGCTATCGGGAGTGATGCCTGCCGCTGTAAGTATGCTAATTAACTCACGCTGAATAGTATTAAACCACTCTGCCGGTAATATTGTAGGAGGAACACCACCAGCAACATTGCCGTCGGTAAATTCGCCGTTACTGTCCGCGCGCGTATTCGGTATATCACCAATTTTTTGCATAGAAAATCCTCGCCAAGTAAGGCGCTTTAAATGAATAGAGAGTGATTAGTTAGTTAACGTAGCCAAATTTAAGAATGGTATGGGATGGATTTAATACCGTTAATCGGCATTCAAGTTGTTTGTTTCCCCACGAACGCAGAGGGTCACTGCAATACGTTAAACCACACTGCGCATAATTGATGGTGGTTTCTGGCGCGGTGATCAGCCAGGTAAACGGCCACTCCTCACCGTTTAGAGCATCCCCACAAACAGACATCCCTGAACAAGCCTGTCGATATTGAGTAATCGATATGGTGTAACCCAGCGCCTCAGCAACCTGAATAAAATAAGCCACTGACTGACCACCAATACCAAACAGTTTGGATATTACGGCCCGCTGACGCTGGATAATGCTATCAATCTCACCTATTGCGCATAAATCCGGTAACCCAAGCGTCGCCTCCCATTCAGGAAGCATTGCGGTAGCCGTTAAGGGAAAAGCCGCATCGAGCAGATCACGGGCATCTTCATCACTGCGTTGATAGGATCTTGCCAGCGCCCGTAACGTGCTGGTTTGAACCCCGCCTGTTATCTTCGGCCAAACTAAGCCTCCCGGCATCAGCGCTTGAAGAGCAGCAGTATAGTCATTAACAGAATATCGACTCATAGGTAGGTCACCGTACCCCGGACAGGTAATTGACCGGTTTCAAGCTGAATGTTCGTCGTTGGAGAATCGAGAATGAAACCGCTGGTCCCAGTAACGTCACCGATGGCCAGTAGCAGTGAAGACAGCAGAATTTTACCGCCCGGCTCGCCCTCAGTAAAAAACACTTCGTCAATGGCCGTGTTTATTGCCGTGGTGGTTTCGCTATCTGCTGTAGAAATACCACTAATCACAAAATTCACCGGTGCCGCTACCGGCGCACACACGTAGATGATGGCGATAATGGGTTGTAAGGGGTAGATATGATCGGCAACCCGCCCCTGATCGCCAGTTGCTTTTACCGCGCCCCACTCTTCGAGTTGCGATATGCCATCAGTCCCGACCGGAAAGCCACCTGAATCATTGCCATCACACATGATATAAATACCGACCGTGCCCACCCCCTGTAAGCGGCGCTTTACCCAACAACGCGTTACACCCGGCACAGCCAAAGCCCAGCCGCGATAATCGGTATCGTTGCCGCCTTGGGGGGTATTTTGATAAGCCAGCAGCATACGAGAACGAAAAGCATCTTCTGATTCAATATCAGCGCCGCCAGAAATCTTAACTGTGGCGGTGGCCACCGACAGAACACCATCGATGGCCACATCCAATGTCAGCGACGTTCCTGCATCGGCATTCCCCGCAATACCACCGCCCGTGGTGTCATCCAATACACTCGGCAGCACCGCCGTAATTGAAACGGTAGCGGTGCCACCGACACCTATGGTTACCCCATGATCGAGACGATATTGATAACCATCAGCCCGGTTTAACAGGCTCCCAGCGGCAATCACACGACCTGCGGTGCCGCTAAATTCGACGGTAGGAGAGGTGGCGGGATTGGCGGGCTTGCGAAACACATCTTTCAACGCGGCCCAGGCAGCAAGATATTCATCGGTGGCATTATAAGGCGTGGATTGCAGCGCGATATAATCCAAATACCCATAGTGCAGATGAGCCATCCCAGCATCTGCATCACTGATCACACCGATATTGGAGAAACGCAGTAAGTTACCACCGGTCTTGAGTTCTGATTGAATATAGGACAGATTGCGCTGGCGTAGTTCGCTTAATGTGGGGCGATTAAATGGCATGTATTAAGTCTCCCATACCCATGAAAATTTAACTGAAACCTGCGCTTTTTCGGGTTGTTGATAGTTGATAATGAGATTGAGGCGGTTGGGATACACTATCTGAGCATTGGTGCTTATTGCTGTCACCACTCCATCATCAAATAACCAGGCCAAGGCTTCATTGGCATAGTCTTCAGCCTTTAACGCGACTTTAGTGGTGAGTTTTTCCCGACGAAGTAACCATAGGCGGGAGCCTATCTCATATTCTGCTCCGGTATCGGCCCACCACCCGCGCCGATCATCGCTATCGATACCATCATCTGTCCGGGCCAGCCGATCAGTAAACAAGCTGATCAAAATGGCGGTTTCTAAATCATTGCCATCCAACAACCCACCGCCGCCGGTTTGCCAGTCGCCCAACAATTTGTCCGGCTCCCAGAGTGTTTTGATATCGGTTGTCATTTCACCACCTTCCCCGTCACTTCACTGGTTAATGTCGCGCTCCCCCCCTGCACATTTTTAAGCTGATGATTGTGGGCGTTATAGGCTTCACGCAGGGTTTTCAGTGTGGTGCTATTGCTGCCAGCGTTATCGACAATATCGCCGCTGACCTCCAGTAACGGGGTATTTAGGCGCACTTTTACCGAGGCATTAACCGTCACCTCCGTGGCATTATTGACCGTGACTGGCTGGCTATTGGCCTCAATAATAATACCCGCTTCGGTTAACTTGACGTATTGCCCCCACTGCGAATAGATCACCGTTTCACCCGATTTTAGCCCGACATGACGAAATGACTGATGGTTTGAACCAATGATCACCGCACTCGACCTGTCACCACCGAGGAACCCAATCACCACATCGGTACCGGCGGGTAACCCAGAGGAAAAACCAAATTCAGCCACTCTCGGCGTATCACTACGGACTTCCAGCGGGGTTTGGTATTGAACGGTTTGAACTGAACCACCATCATGACTGCCCGTCACCCGCCCCACCCCGATCATCATTTTTATTTGCCGGTATAACCTGGCTAGTTGCCCTGATTCGCTCATCACTGATTCATCTCCATAAGATTGGAATAAAACTGATAAGGTTGGACGGTGAAGGCTTCAGGCGGCATCAGCACCATTTGCGCGGCAGTACCGTGGTCGTCTTTGAGATAGGTCACCTCCGATAACAGCCAGAGTTCATCCTTTAAGCCAAAAACAGGTAAATCAATCGGGATCAGCGTGTTCGGCTCCCATAATTTGCCGTCTTTATCGCGCCAGCTATCGACCGTTACCAGTAGCTCTTTAGAGCGACCATAGCGGCGGTTCATTTCCCAGTCGATGCACTGCTGCGCCAGTTTTAGCGCTTTCATGGTGCTTTCAACAATGATAATGCGGTTGCGATAACGCATTTGGGCCGCTTCAGGATCGCGACTTCTGGCTAACGTCACCGAACCATATCCTGCGTCCTGTACCTGCTCCTGAAGTTGGCTAACCGACATCGACACACCGATATAGTCAGAGAAGCGCTGATCCATACCGGAGTTATACGCAGCATCTTCAATATTGATGCCCTGTGCGACCCCGCTGGCGGCTTTGCGCGTTCCCACCCGAGTCAGGTATAAACTCCCATCTGGCAGGTCGTAATACAGCAGTGCCGCCCAGCGGGTGATGCGGTCAATAATTTCCTGCGAGGATTCCCCCCAGTTCAAGGTAAATTGAGGGACAATATCGAGGTCGGTAACATCACTGGATACCTTAATGCCATAGGGCTGCGCCAACCGTTGAGCTATCTGTAGCGCGGTCGATTGGCTGATAACATTGTTCGGCCACTCAGCAGAGCAATCAACCAAGTCCTGGCATTTACTCCGTCCCGTAGCCCTGACTTCGCGTCGATTACGACTGATCATCGGTGCCCAGCGGTCGATAAACCCGGTGAGCACCACATCATCACCCAAATTAACCACGCAAGGGTCGCCCGGATTCACCCACTGCTGGTTATCACTGCCCGGATAAAGATCCATCAAGGACAGGCTAAAATCGCTGGGTAAGCGTTCGATGCTGCGAGTGACACGGATATTGTCCCAACCAGTAATCAGCTTATTGCCAATACGTAGCGTCAAATCATCACTCATAAGTTCAGCGCCTTAAATCGAATGGGCATAAATGCCGGATGAACCGGAGCCGCCATTTTCACCAGCGCATCACCACGGCGGGCATCCTGATAAAGCCGGTTGGCCAGATTCAGTGCGGGTAATGACCGGTTAAAATTGACTATCTCCACACGAGACAGGTTTGCGCCAGTTTGCTGTAACAGCGTGACAATCGAACCACGTAGCTCCATTAATGCCTGATATACCTCATCATTGCCGCTATCGGCCGCAGAAAGTGCCGCGTCGTCTACCACATCGCAAACCCGCGTCAATATATCAACCGCATCGTCATAGCTTTCCGGTTGATATTGCGAAGCGGCGAACACCATCGCACCGGCACACAACACAATAACGAGCTGATAGCTGGCTTCAGCAGTACTGTTGTCGCTGGGATTAGGTCGAAACGTATCGTCATTGATGCTTGTCAATTCCTGCATCATGCGGATTAAATCCAGGGTACTGGCTCCACTGGACAATATGGCGTTAACAACCGCAAGTGCAGCGTTGGCATGTCCCTCTACCGTTGCAGCCTCTGTCAATGCATCGGTGGCAGCAACCAGTGAGGCCCGCCCCTCGACTGAAACAGCCATTTTTTGAGCCACCAGCGCAGATAAATTCGTGGTATCACTTTGTGTGCTGACTGATGTGGTAGCACCTGACACACTGCCGCCGACGGTACCGTGGTTGTAACGGCCATAACGATCACGCCCAAGGGTTGAACGGAGCACATTGCCGAGATTTGTCGCCTCACTGGTGGTTGAATTCACCATGTTGACCCAGAATGCAGCGGTACTTTTTAGTGTTCTGATAGTTTGAGTGACGGAACGAATCTCACCTTTGACCGTAGCAATAAAGGTCGCAACGGACTTGGTGGCCAGACCAAACCATGAAGACTGAATCGACGAAACCGCATCTGCGGAACTGGTAATAGAAAATACCCGTAACCCCGACTCAATGATGGTCAGTGTAAATTCAAAAACGCGCCCTGATTCTGCCCCTTCATTTAGACGAAGACCACTTTCGGGAATACTGACCGTCATTTCGCCCAGCGTTGGGTGTACTAATGTTCCGGCATCAGGCATTTCACAGGCCGCGATCAGTGAATCACGCTGGGTCATAACATCCGGCGCGGTATAAAGACCACTGCTCTGAATAAGAAAACCGCGAATAGTCAGGCGACGAGTGGCACGGCCTAAATCTTCAATCCACGCCGTATCTCGATAGGGATACTCATGAATAGCCTGGCGGCGACCAAAAACCCCTTCCGCAGTCATAACTGCAAAGGGAACCCCACGGAAAGAGGCAGGATGCAGGTGTTCTGACCACTGCCAACTATCACCACCGGTACCTAATAAATCAGAAAGTGCATTGCTGATCAGTGACATTTTATCCCCTCCAGAAATGAAAAAACCCGCACAAGGCGGGTCAGTATCTTCAGCAATTATTTATAACTTTTTCATTCCAGTGGATTAATATAAAACCCATCCTCACCGGATTCCTTTGTTATTTTGAAGCGGCCATTATTGGGTGTTTCTATAACGACTAAATTAGGATTAACAATCCTGAAACTGGCAATTTCCATCTGCTTTTGCTCATTAAGCATTTTTGATACATTTTGATAATTAAAACAAAGTGTTCCATTCTTCGCATAAAAATTATTTACATCACTGGGGCACACTTTTAACTCTTGCATTTTATTATAAAGTATAAAAAATATTATCCCGCCACAGACCGCAATCCCTATGGCAATAAACCTCATTACAGTGCGTTTTCTGGATGGTTCTTTTTTGAATGAATAAAATAAAGCCACCAGAAAAACAAAGAAGAAAAATAACAAAGTTTGCCAAGCACTCATTTCTATCCCCTAAAATTGTATTTTTCACATACTATCAGGTTATGGATAGTTCATGGAAGTTGCTACCTTTCCACTTTGATTCCCGGCAATAACCCGGCGCTCACCCGTTCGACTATCAATAATCGTCAGTTCTACCTCTGCTTTGTTATCTCTCATAGCCTGGACGATAGCGCTGGCAATCTGATCAGCACCACCGACAGAGCTTTGTTGTGGAGCGTTTATAGATGTTGGAGGTAATGCGTTAATATCCGATGGGCTGGTAGTTAACTCGCCTTGCTGAGGATGAACGGCAGGCAAGCCCGGCATGATCTTCTGGAGATAGTTACGTGTTTCAGCAGGTGCTTTTCCCAATCCATGCTTTTTGACATTCCCCTGCCCCCAGTTATAGGACGCAACGGCTTGATTAACATCACCATCAAAATCTTTGAGCAGGTCGGCCAAATACTTAGCCGCCGCCTCACTGGACTTATTAAAGTCCATGCGATCTTCCCGCGTATTTAATCCGTAGTCTCTGCCTGTCGCTGGCATAAATTGGAATGGACCCTGTGCCCCTGCTGGTGATAGTAGATTTTTACCTCGGTTGGATTCATTCAGATAGACCCGATCAAGTAAGGTTGAGGGGAGGTTATACTGCGACTCTAACTGTTTTAGCCTTGCTTGCTGCTGATCTTCGCCAGGGAGAATGTAGGGGGATTTAACGGGAGCGACGTTTTTTTGCTTTTCTATCTCAAGCCGTTTCTTTTCCTGCGCTTCCCAATCCGCACCGTACTGATCATTTAATTTTTGGGTAAAATCCTTATCTGGATAGCCCAAAGTCAAATAGGCTTTTTCTTTAAATGACAGCGTATCCTTAAATTTATCGTCTACTCGCGCCCGGTGAAGGATATCTTTTTGTTTATCGCCATGTGCAAATGAGTTTTCATCATCATTCTCGCGCATCTTCATGTCACGAAGTTGGGTTGCAGCACTTCCCTTGACCATATTTTCATCAGGTAAAAGTTTTTGCGCGGCCCATATTTTCCCTTTGGTCATCAACCCATCAATCGCAGCGCTGGCCTCCTTTAACTGAGCATTCAGTTCAACCAGTTGCGCATTAATTTTTGGATCAACCGTTAGGCCAAAACTATCCGATTTAGCCAGCAACTCTTTGTACCTGGCACCCTCTCGCATTAATGCTAAAAGGGGAGCATTCAATCCTAAAGCATCTGCCAGCGTTTTCTGGGTTTGGGGTGAAAGTTTAGGAAATATCTTGGCAATATTATCCAGCATCTTATAGACATCAGCCGTACCATCTTTAAGGCGTTCAATGACAATCCCATTTTGAGCAAGCAACGCCTGAGTGGTGTCATTGCGTGCCCATAACGGATCATTAAATGTCTTGTATAGCCCTTCAACAGATTGGCGAGCAGTATCGCTATCGACCCCTAATATCTGCATCGCACCGCTAACACGGCTAAAATTATCAACTGACATACCAGCATTTTTGGCTGCAACATCAAGCGAATAGGCTGAATCAGCGGCAGCACTTAACCCCTGAGCGGCCTTGACGCCAATATAGCCAACCGCACCCAGCGCGCCAAATCTGAGTGCCTTACTGCCAATTTCTCCCACCATTTTTAGCGGAGGCACCATATCACCGACAAACTGCACCCCCTCACGCGCAAATTGGCCCATACCTTTTAAACGCGCGTTCAGGTCGTCAATACCCTCAACAGATTCCTGTCCACCTAACTTGAGTCCGTCACGGGTTTTATCTAAATCAGGGATGAGATTTTTAACCGCCTCCTCGATACGCTGTATTGAGGCCGACGCCTGATCTGTCGCGGTCAGTTCAAAATCAAATGCATTACCCATTTTTGCCTGCCTTAACCTTGTTAATTCTGACCGCCTGCTGATACCACCACTGCAATTGGCTATAGGTCAGGAGCCAGGCATCCATTGGCCCCCACCCATAGTAATAGGTCACATCTGCTAGCTCGTCACCCCACTCTCCGGCTGCGGGGAGTAAGCTAAAAAACTCATCATGTAGACCTCGCAGACTTTATAGTCAGTAAAAGCCATTTTTTTGATGGCTTCCCGTGGCACATTCGACACCAAAGAAATAAGCAACCCCATGCCGCTAAGCGAACCGTTTTTGCTTTGCTCATCGTAGAATTGCTGCACTTGTAACAGCGTTGGCTCGCTCAGTTCGATGGCCTCATAGGTGGTTTTGGTGGCCTCATGCGAGATAGGTTTAACCAGTGAAATGGTTTTACTGCGTTCTAATTCAGACATCTTAGTTCTCCGTCACCGATACCGAACCACCTTCCCAGCGTATATCAGCGGTTGCCTCGGTACTGTCCACTTCCTGGGTATTTACCGACCACATGCCACTGCCGATAATCGTTTTGCCATTGGCTAACTCACAGACAATATTGACGTTGGTCTGATCGTTAAAATCACTGATCGACGTGCCGCCACTGTCACGGATTTGGCAGGAGATAAATGGGGCATTAAAGGTCTCTTTATACCCATGCACCCCATCCATTCCCGTGAGTGTTTCCCGTTTGACTCTGGAGGGGCTGTATTTGAATTGCCCCGCCACCATGATGGTTAGGCCATCAACCGTGACATACGCTGTCCCGGCGAGGCGATTGGATGTATCACCCATGATAATGAATCCTTATGCTGACGCCTGGAGGCGGAATTGATTGAGAACAGCGAAGATACGTAACTGATTAATCAGCACACCGGTCCACAGCACATCAACACGGTTAGGGTTGCTGGCGCTCTTTTCGACAATTAACCCCTTGGCAAAGCCTTTGGCATCCTGCACATAGCCGTTGAATTCCAGCGTCTGATACTGCGCTATCAACTCCGCTCGGATAATATTCGGTGTGATAATGGCCGAACCAGGTGCGAAACGAGTACCATCAGCTGCCAGTTTCATGCGGGCAAATTTTGACGTCACCTGAGTACGCAAGAAGCGAGTGACAAACATCAGCAGAAATAAGGTTTCAATCTGCAAATAGCTGTCATCTTCCGCGCCATATTTGTTCTTTTGGTAGGTGGTAATGATATTTTCCACTTGAACCGTGCCATCGTCAGCAGTGGTGACCGTGGATATCCCGCTGTGCAGCAGATTATTACGTTCAGTGAGGGTAAAACGGCTGGCCAGTGGCGGGGCCAGTACGCCACTGATCGTTAGGGTTTGTAGCGGTCGGCCGGGGTCGTTACGCAGACTTTGCGCTATCGCGCCAACATAAGCCGCTGACCAGATGTAGCTTGGTGTTGGCGAGCCATTCACCCCCAACAGGGAAGCATGCTGATCATTACGCAATTCACCGGCAGCGGTCAGTTGGCCATAAGTCCCGGATTGGGCCGCGAAGCTATGGCCATAGAGTTGCTCGGCATAGCTCCAGCGACCAGTACTGTCTGACAGGAAGTCTTTGATTTTATTCAATGATGCGGTGTCAGTGTACGGGTTGATAATGAAATCAAAGGTTCGATCCTGCAAATTAGCCAGCGCATCATCCAGTTCAGGCGCACCCGCGCCACCCGCCATTGGCGTGAATGCCAGTACCAGGCTATCTGGCGTGGTTTCGCCGCCAGCACTCCCCAGATAGTTCAGCCGTAAATCAATGGTGTTACCGTGTGCGCCTTTATTTTTGGCTGTGAGAGTAATCACCGCATCTACAGCCGCTGCCGTGACCGGTAGAGATGTAGTCGTATTGATTGCGGCCGTTAAAGCAGTGGCAACCGCAGCAACTTCATCCGTTGCCACGACTGCAACCTGTACGCGAATACCGGCGATATACAAAGAGATAACACCGGTCGCGGATGCCTGAGTGGTAACGGTGATTTTACCGGTTGCAGCAACCATTGCCTCGGTATCAGCCAACGGCAAAATATAAATCTCACCGGCAATATCATTGGCCAGATAAGCCGCCATCTGACCATGCAACATGGAGCCTGCGCCACATTGCCCCGCAACAGTGGCCACCGAAGAAACCAGCACCGGCACATCAGCCGGCAGCGTGCCGGCATTTAGCATCTGACCAATGATTAAGGTGCGCTGAGTCGTTGTTGCCGTGTTCGCCTGAGAGTTATCAAATTCAGCGAAGAAAAGCGGCGTCCGAAGATTGCTCGGAATATGAGTAAAGGGAATAGTCATTATTTGGTTTTCTCCGCTTTGGTTGCTTCTGGCGCAGGTTTAGCCTCTTTAGGCTGTTCGCGCACCACATCACCGTCGTTTAAGCGACGCCGCCAAAATGAATTATCGGGAACCTCAGCGCCAGATTCAGGCAAAAAGGTGCTCTTAACCGGGTCGCGCACAGTGCGACCGGCTACGGGTTTAACATGCATGGGATTTACTCCGAAAGGTCTATTGAAACCACAGGTTCGGTGGTGCCGTCTGGCATGGCCATAGTGATATCGATACCCAGCAGCGGGTCACCCACAATGGGGTAGAAATCTTCCGGCCCTTGGTAATACTCGATATCCAGTTCCATCAGCAGTTGGGCCAGATGGCCCTCACCCGCCGAGTCCAGATCAATGGTTGAGCGTACCCGAGCGAACTGTTGTGTCTGGCGGGTGAGGTCATAACTGTTTATCACCGCCCGTTCAATTTGCTCTCGCAAACGTTCGAGCGCCAGCTCTGCCTTATTCGCCCCATCATTCTCATTTTCACCGTCAAGTTCCTGTAATCGGCCAGTAATGCGCACGGTGGTAATGGTGTTGAACTGCGGCGCATTGCGGCCTAATGACTGTTTTTCTTCTATCGGTGTCTGCACCAAAATAACCGGATACATCTCCTCGGTGGTTGGCCAGTCACGCGGAGAATAGACGCGGTTTTCTGCATCAGTTTTTCCGAGAATGGCGGCAACTACCAGCTGTCTGACTTGGGCTGTATTCATGTTTTTACCCGATTAAGAATGAGTTTGCTCCCGCCGTGGCTATCTGGCTGAACATCCGCTACGGCAAATAAGGTATTGACTGGTTCATTAGCCACGATGCCAATAAAAACCCGATCCCCTTGCTTGGGTGGCGAACGAAACTCACTGTCCCTTACCCCGAGAACGGGATTGGTGGTATTAATAGTGCTGCCATCATCCAGTGTATCGATGGTGGTGTAGGCCCGATCAAAGATACCGCTGATGGTATAAGTTGGCTTACCACCAGCGGGCCGGTAATCAACCGGGTCACCAAATACCGAATGCAATGGCGCAAGAAGATGCTGATCCCAGTTGATACCCATCAGCTACCCCGATTTATCTTCACACCATCATCGACGGTGACTGAGGGACCAATCGCGCTGGCTGCCTGCTGCCGTAACGCTTTTACATCGGCTACCACACCCAGATTAATCAGTCGTTCAGCATCCTCATGCGACAGGAATAAACGGCTATTCCCCGCATGCGTTTCCCCGCTATGGCGCAGGGTCTGGCCCTTTACCACCACAAGTTCCATCTCGTCAGAGTCATCAGCAGGCTCATCACTCCCCAGCTCACTCTCTGTGGTGTTTTCCTGAGTCTCAGGATCAGGCTGCATTGCGTTATTATCCGTCACAACAGTCTGTTCCTGCTGGGTGTCAGCGGCGAACTCGGGCGGCAAGCCGCCCAGTTCGTTGATGCTGGCTTGCTGCTTGCTCAGTGTTTTTGCCATATCACACCACCGTTGCACAGAGGGAGGCATTCACCCGGCTTGGGATCACCAGCGGAGCGGATTGCATCATTAAATAACGCTGAGCGGGGTTCTTCATAGTCCATGATGATGGTGCAAAAGCCAAAGGACCATAATTAAACTCAGGGTCCAGAATGACACCAAAGGCACGAGTCCCCATCAAGTCAGCACCTGACATCAATACGGCACCATCGGGGATCATTGGTTTTTCGATACCATCAACCGGGTCAATAAACCAGTCGTTATACAACCACAAATCATAGTTTCCCCAGCGGCCTTTATAGACTGCACCTTTTGAAATTCGGGGTCCGGCGTCAACCTGATTACCGAACGGACTCAATGCAGGGAATGTGATGGCATTGTCTTTAATGGTGGTATCAAGACGGAACGCTTTCCATGAGGAGGTGGTAAATACCAAATCCGTGGCCACCGCACCTGACTCTTTTAACATCAAGGTTTGCCAGTCTTCAATATCATCTGATGGCTGGGTATTGGTCGTGCCAGCGGGAACAGATAAAGGCCATTTATCCGACCCACTCAGTGTAATGGTCAGAGAGCTTGAGCGGCCGAAGTCAATCTCAGCCGTTTCAAACCCTTCACCCACGACCATAATTTTTGCTTTAGTCAGGGCGCTGGCCGCCATCCATTCCAAGCGGCGGTTGATCATGTCAATTTGATCTTCCATTTCAAATTGAATATTGAGCATCTCACGTTCAGCGGCGGTGAACTCACCGCCAATACGCTCGCCCATTTGGCGGCGGATGGGTTTGCGCAGGTCTGGAACCCGCACATCTTTGATGTACGCGGGCTTAAAGGTATTGGTCTGATATTTACGGCTTTCAACCAAAAGACCAGCGACTAACGGCGAAACAAAAGGTGCCAAGCGGCGCTTCCCGATGTCCACATCAATTGAAACCTCTTCAGTCTCATAGGTCACGATGTTGGGAAAGAAGCGATCCAGTAACCAGTTTTGGCTGGTTTTTAGGTTAGGAACAACCTGAACCAGCGCGTTGGTATCAAAAATATTCATGGAGTATCTCTTTTAATTTGCTGGCAGCCAGAGCCACCAGATCAAGATTGAAGACGAGCAAGCCCCTACCAGGTGAGTGGCATTGGGTGCAAATCAGAAAGTGAGGTTTTAAACGGGCGCTTGGGTACTGTCTTGGAGGAAGATTGAATACGAACGCAGTGCCGTTTTTAACTCGATCAACGTCCATGAAGCATCGTGAATAATGCGGTTTTGATTGAATTGTCCCATTAAATAAAGGCCCCCGCGCTGAGACGTTGTTGTTGTATCCACATCATCGACAAGGATCGCAACCGGCACTTCACTACCGTCACCAGCATCTTTTACTGACTTGGTGTATTCGCCTGATGCTGTAATTTTGCCCATCACGGTGCCACGCAAATGGATTGCAGCTGCCTGAGCAATAACGCCAGTATCAGTGACCAGTTGTAATGTCCCGGAGACTAACTGGTCTGGCACAAACAACGATGAGCGCATGCCCGGTTGAAATGCATTTTGTCCGAAGTTATCCATTATTTTTTACCTTTTGCAGAGTCATAGAGGCTGGTCATCTTATTAACCAGTGACGCGCCTTTTGATGCGGCGGCGGTGTCTTGTCCAGGCTGCGCATTACCGTGGGCTTGCATCCGCTCATCCAAAGAACGTTTACGAGAGGCTGATGCCGGTGCAGTAGCGGCCGTGGAGGCAAGAACACGGATCACAGCAGCAGAACTCATGCCAGAATTAAGCGCCAGAGAGACCGCTAAATCACCGCGCCCAGTAGCATGCTTGCTGCCAAAGATACGAGCACAGCGCTGGCGTTCAGCACTGCGGCCTTTTTTGACGTTACGGTCTTCGGTATCATCATCGCCGTCATCGTCACTCCCTTCATCAGCGTCAGCATCATCGGGGTCGTCCTCAGCATCAGGGGCCTTATTATCCTGATCATCGGGATTATCGTTTGAGTCGTCATCGTTCTCTTCGGCTTCAGGGTCTTTTTCATCCTCTTCAGCCTGACGACCTTTGGCCTTTTTGGCCTTGTTCTTATCGTCTTCGGTCTCTTCTGTTGCTTTGGCCCCCCGGCCAAACAGGTGTGTAAAACTTTTAATTTTCTCCATTACTTTTCTCCAACCAATGTTAATAAATCGCGGAATGCGACATCAGGCGAGGCCACTTGATCAGCCAACCCCAGTTGCACACCATCAGCCGCTAAGAAACATGCGGCCTCGGTATCCCTGATAGTTCTTTCAGCTATCCCGCGATTGCGGGAAACGGTACTCACGAACAAGCGGCCCATCTCGTCAACATCGGACTGAATGGCCTTTTTTGCCTCCTCGCTTAATGCCTCGTAAGGATTTGATTCCGCTTTTCTGCTACCAAAAGTGATTATCGTGACCTGTACTCCATCGCTTTTTATGCGCTGCGACCAGTCAACATGCATCACGATGACGCCGATAGAGCCAACCCCACCGGTGCGCGGGACGATAATCCGATCTGCGGCACTGGCCAGCGCATAAGCGGCTGAATAGGCATTTTCGGATAGGATGGCCCAAATAGGTTTAGCGCCACGGGCAGCATAAATTTCATCGACTAAATCAAAACAGCCAGCCACTTCACCGCCCGGTGAGTCGATATCAAAGCAAATACCCTTGACCGCATCATCATTGATTGCAGTCAGAAAGCTGGCGCGAATACCGTCATAGCCGGTCATGCCGCTGTAGGGTCGCAAGGTGCCTAACTTTTGCACCAGCGTGCCCTGAACCGGAATAACTGCAATCCCCTCGATAACGTCATAGCCACAATCACGGCCCTTGCGGGAAAAGAACTCATCCTCTTCTTCGCCCCAATCGGTATTGGACTGAATACGTGTCAGTCCAAACCGGTCAGTCAATGCCGCCATGACGACTTCAGCCTTGTGCGGATGAAGGGCCAGCGGGGTGTTAAATAGCCGCTGGGCTAAATGTGGAAGATTCACGGTGCCTCCGGTTTATGTTGTTGGTTGGCTGTAGGCTGATCGGGTGCAAAGGCTTCAGCTTGCAACCATGTAGGGATAGGCAATCCACGCTCAATGTAGGCCTCACGTTCTCGCTGGCGTTGATCCAGCAATTCTTCCCAATCTTCACCGACGTTTTCAGCGGCTTCCATTTCGAGAGTAGATAGCCCCGCCTCCATCCCAAGAATGGCCCCTTTCTTCTCCGCCACCGGATCAACCCAGCCCCGCCCTGGCCCCATCCATTGAGCACGGCAATAGGCCGCTTTCGCCGCGAGGAAATCAGGTGCGCCAGCAGGTAAAGGAACCTCACCTAAATCATGCAGTTCTTCGATAAAGCACGACAAAATGGGCTGAGCGAATCCCGTCGCAAAGTCATCACGGCGGCGGGTCAGTGTTTTCCAGGCTTCCAGCATGGCGGAACGGGCGGAACTGTAGTTAACATCAGACCAGTCTTGGGTCAGTTGTTGGGTAGATATCCCCAATGACGCCGCGACATTTCTCAGCGCGGCACTTTCAAAAGCGACAAAGTTACTGGTTGGTCGAACAGCATTTAACGAGGTCATGCTTTCGCCGGGGGCCAGTATCGGAATACGAGCGCCTCCTTGTAATGACAGGCGTTTTTCGTCGTGATATTCACGGCGCATATCTTGATATCGGTTAACTTCCTCACCCGTATCAAGAGCATCGGCGACCAGATTTGGGTCATAAGGTGATGTGATAAAGGCGGCAAAAATGGAGTTCAGGATTGATGATTGTAATTCGACCTCATCGTACTTAATCAGCATCTTCAGCCGCTGAACGATGGGGGTGAAAATACTGATCCCCCGATGCTGAGAGGCCCGGTCACTGTCAAAGTCATGAATGACAATGGGGCGACCCCAGTCAGTTTCTCGCAGGATACGCTCCCACGTCATGGTCTCTTTACCGCTCCACCAGTCGCCTATGTGCGCTTTGCGAATGTGGTAAGCAATGGGCACCCCATCCTCATCAATCTCTACCCCACCGCGAATATTCAGCATGTCGAAATTTTGCTGAGGGTTGCTTAATCTATCCGGGTCGATGATCTGCATGGTCGTGGCGTACTGCGCACGACCGTAGCCAAGGCGGTCAGGGCGATATTGCATGACGCAGAGCGCATCACCGTCAGTCAGTTTGTGGCGGAATCCAAGGCGTAACAGTTGAGCGACGGTTTTCTTTCTTTCCACATCACAATAACGGTTTGGATCATTCGCCCAAATTCGCCAGCCTGATTCAATGGCCCGCCCATATTCATCAGCCCATTTCGCGTCAAATTGAGGATTCCCGGTCATTAGTGCCAGCGTCCGATAATCAACTTTGGCCAGCGGGCGGAAAGACGCCCCCACGGCATTATCCAAAATGCGGGTAACGCTGCCCGAGGCCCAACCATCGTTACGAACCATGTCGCGAACGCGGGCAACTACCTGATCGCGGGAGGTATTAATTTCGTTATCCGGCGACCACAATGACGGTTGCCAGTTTGCCATGGTGTCACTGAATTGGTCAGCAGCATCATAGGGAACCCCTCTGGAGCCACTCAGCATTGATGCCCTTGATTTGGATGGCGGCAAGGGGCTACCGTCAGGACCTAAAATCCTTACTGGGTTTTTCATCAGTAACGTGGCCTTAACGCCCTGCGAGGACGTGGAACAATACCCAACTGAGCCTGAAGGAGTTGAATTAACCCCATAAGTTGACCAATATCAGTCTGCTGATACGCCACTGAGCGGGTGCCATCTCCTTGAGCATATGAAAACGACACCCCTTTCGAACCTACTGATAATTCGACATAGGCTTGTTGCGCTCGGTTTAATGCCTCTTCTAATTGGGCGCGAGTCATCGCACCGGCCAACAGGCTGGTGTTTGCGTTGAACATAGAAATCCTTAAGCCAGCCGTCTGGCGATGCTTTTTGTTATGGTGGGTTCAGATTCCTGAATAATGGCTCCCGGCAGTCGCAAGCTGGTTTTATCCTCCGGCTCAGAACGAGCAGGATGCAGAACTTTGTCGGGTTCGGATTCGATCAGCAGTGCGCGGGTATTTAGTTTCAGCCCCATATGAAACAGGCCAGCAAGGGCAGCATAAGCATAAACTCGACAGTCCAGCGCTTCGTTAGCCTTGCCATGAGGCAGATCCCAAACACTGTAACGCTGACCAGCGGCCTCTTTCATGATCAGTCGCTCAGCGGTTAACTGGCTGAAATACCCCATATCCCGATCGGTTGAAAAATGCATATAACCGGGGCCAGGTTTATCAAGATGAAGACGGGCGCGAATAGAATCTTTTGCTGAGTTAACCCCAATAATGACCGGGCGGAACTGCGACCGATTCTTTGAGTTAGGCCGCTTGTTAGGCCAGATAGGGGAGCGTTTACCGCCAGTGGCGGATTCCCCTTTGATGGCCCATATCCGACGCCCCAGACGCTCCTTGGCAAACTCATAGACCTTTTGTGTATGGTTGCCGCCTGAGTCATGACAGGCGGCCATGATGGTAAAACCACGACCATCTGCCCGCCGCCAGATTTGTTTAAGGTAAGCATCAAGCCGAAGCCAAGGCTCTGCTGTTTCGAGGTCACCCTCAATAACGTCAAACGCCACAGACCAGCTCTCCTCATCCATTCCCCAGCCAACCACTTCTATTTCCAATCGGTCGGACTGTGTGTCAATTCCCGCCGTCAGGACAGCAACGCCATCAGGAACTTCAGCATCAAATACTTCTCTTCGCGATAGCAGTTCATCGACAGGTAGGCGCTTACCGTAGTTGGGGCGGTGAGGCAGGCCCATTTGGGTATTCCACCAAGCCAACTCTTTATCTGGATCACCCTTGGCTTTAAGGTATTTAGCAGCGATATCAGACGGTTTATCTTTTTGCCACGGGCTGAATAATTTGGATGCCTGAAATCCCGCGTGGATATTCTCGACCCCCAGCGCCCCACAGTCAGGGCAAATAGCCCGATGCACCGCGTAACGCTCAGATTCAGACCAGCGCCACACAACACCGACGGCGGTCTGATCATCAACGTGCCATGCTTGTTCATAATGATTCAGCGGAACATGGCGCTGGCCACAACATTCAAACGGCTTGGTCTGGTGCCATTGAATGGTGCGTAGCGCTCTTAGCCGGTCACCCTCGGACCAGCCAGAACCACAGCTTTCACAGTGGATCATGGCGAGTTTTGTCTGGTGTTTGTCTCCTTCTGATGGCCAGTGAACATGCTTGAAGAAATCAGGAAATTGACGGTGGCCACAATGGGGACAGGCCATCGATGCCCGGCGCTGATCGGACTCTTCGTAGCTGGCCGCAATGCGGCTCTCATCTTCAACGGTCGGAGAGCAGGCGCGAACAGATAACCAGTTGAGGCCAAAAGTCGCCGTGCGCTCTTCCGCCAGCGTGATCGGGTCACCTTCACGGGTGATGGGGTATTTATCCACCTCATCCGCCAGCAGCACACGGATCGGACGACGAGCAAGGTTGTCTGGACTACCGGCCCCCGCCAGTGCCAAAAATCCCCCCGTAAAGGATTTGTACAGTAATGTCTCTTTCGAATTTTTCTGCTTGTTGCCCCCCACCAACTGGCGAAGAGCGGGTGTGACCCTGATCAAGGGGGTAATGCGTTCTTTGGAAAACTGTTCCGCCGCATCCTCTTTAGGTTGCAATAACAGCATCGGGCAAGGATCAAGATGGGCGAAGTAACCAAACAGGTTTTCAAGTAATGCCGTTTTCATCAACTGGGTACAGCACATCACGGTGATGATATGCACCCCGGATTCCGTCGCCGCCAACATCGGGCCACGGGCAATCTCTACAGTTGAGGTGTCCCAGTCACCTGATGTGCTGCCAGCCTCTTTTGCTAGCTTTCTGAATTTGTCAGCCCAATCGGGCACGCTAATACGGGGTGGCGGTGTCCAGCCCTTACGAACGCTGCGGAGGAGTCGGTCATGTTTGCTCTGCGTTAAACTCAGGTTCGCCGAGGCCAGAGATGTGTTTATGGACATATTCTAATAACACCTCGGTCATTCTGTCGGCGGGAACATCCAAGTCAGCCGCCATCAAAGGAGCCACCCTTGACGGCCAGTTCATCCAAGCATCTCGCTGAGCACGAAAAGCATCAAACAAAATACCCTCTGCGACCGTTAGCTCCACCAGCTGCCCGTCTTCTTTCTCAAACTCCAACTTGGTCAGTAACGCCAGGTAATTCTCTTTTACTCTACTGGCTTCTTCGCGCGACCATTCAACCCCATTAGCGAGCATGATCTCTTTGATGGTTTCGTCGGTACTGTCATCAAGGTCAGCGGCGGTGACTTTGACGGGCCGCTTTTTGCTGGCGTTTTTAGTGCGGGGATCTTTGCTGTCGCGCAAAGTGGCCACTGCCTTATCACTTTCCTCAACGTTGACCAGATCACCATCAAGAACAATATATTTTCCGGCCTTAATCCAGCGGCTCACCGTCTTCCGATCAACGCCAGCATGTTTGGCGTAATCAATCTGCGTCATTGTGCTCATGGTGAAAATTGCCTCTGTGGGGCATGGGACATTGCCGTGGGACATTTTTTTGTGTCCCATCCTGAATGTCCCACGCAGAAAAATAGCTAACGCCGCACAGCGCAAGGGCTGGCGGTTACAGTTGCATAACTATGCGCATGGGACATGGGACACAAAATGAAAAATTTATAGCTGGTAAAACTGCACGGCGCGCAATGACCCGTGTAATAAATATCGCTGGGAAGGACCCATTTTTTATTGAGACTGATTATCAACTGAACGTGCCGAACCATGGTGATAAAAATCCCCATAAGACTGCTGGCAGAACGAGTCGTATGCCTTGGCTGCATCATCAACGCACATAAAGCTACCTAATCGGTATTTCTTCCCATCCATCTGCGCCAGAGCAATCCAGCGATTACCTTGTTTATAGACACCCTTTGCGCCTGATTTATTAGCTTTAGTGATGCCAACATTCCTTTTGTTTTCAGCTCGAGTAGCAACACGAAGATTACCAATACGGTTGTCTACCTTGACCTCATTCACATGATCAATATGACCGCTGGCTTGCTCACCTGTCATGTAGAGCCATGCAAGGCGATGTCCCTTGTAGCGACGACCAGCAATCTGTATTTCTATGTAGCCCGTTGTCATATTGGTGCGCCCAGCCACTGAGCCAGCTACAGCCCTAAAGCTACGATAAACCAGCCACGTAAATACACCGGTATCAGGTTCGTAGTTAAGTAGCTCTTTCAGCCTTTCCTGAGTTAACTCTTTCATGTATCACCTGTAATTTAGGCAATAAAAAGCCCCGCATAGGCGAGGCGCGTTAGCTATACAATGGTTGAGTGGTTTGTTATTTAGCAGTCTTCAGTGCCTGCTCTATCGCCTGACTTAATGCACCTGGCATCAAAGCCTGTGCCATTGCATTCGCCCGGTCGAAGTATCCCAGCGTCGGTTTAACCGCCAAAGCATCACCAAACTGAATCAGTAGCTTAGGTGCCCTCTGCTTCTGCCTGGCACGATGCACACCATTAGGAGAGCGTTTTTGGCGCTTCTTAACCTTTTTGCTCTTTTTGCCTTTCTTACGCTGAAAGAAACCACTAACGCCATTCACCTCCCCTACAAAGACATTTTCTTTAGCCTTGAGCTGCTGCGTTTTATTACGGGCTAAGTTGCCAAACTTATTCAGCTTTATGTTTTTGGGATTGAGCAATGCTTGACCATTGAGCTTGTGCTGACCGCCGAACTCGAACGGTTCGAGATAACTGGCAGCAATATCACGCACAAACACTTTGGCCTGCAATCGGTCTTTGCGGGCACCAAACGAGCCAACAGAATTAACAGTGAAAGGGGTCGGATTATCCAGATTGCGCTGCATACCCACTTTTTGAGCGGAGGCAATCTGGCGTGCAACACTTGTTAGAGCCTGAGCAGCAGCAAAGGGAATCTGCTTTTTTATCGACTGCAACTGATTGGATAAATCTTTAAGAGTTGCCATGATCTATCCCAAAATAGAAAAGCCATCGGCTTATAAGGCTAGTGGCTTAGATATAAAGAACCGCCCGGAGGCGGCTTGTGATGGTTACCTGACGCAGTATCTAATGCTGTACAACACACTTGGTCCGAAGCTCACTATCAGTGATGCGAGAATCCCGCAGATACTGGAAATGCGAACACCGGGAGCCGTTAAATAGTCAAACAAAGGAGTCCCGAAAATAACGGCGTACTGTAGAGCGGTGAAAGCAAGAATAAGTACCAAAAAAAGCAGCGCACTTTTCAGCGTGAAGAATATCCATTCTCTTATCCCGAGTCCGATATACCCATTGCGCCTAAACGCCCCTTTGTAGTCCCTTATGAACTTTGCCATGCCTTGCAACCTTGAGCTTAAATCGTTCCTTATCATTGCATAGATTGTCTGTTATTGGGTATCTACTGAGAGCCGTTGTGAAAGTGGTTCTCAATCTGCAATTACGCTTTCCCTTCCATGATTGCCACCATGTCAGGATCAATGCTTTCTACGAGGCGTTCTATTGCGGTAAGCAATAACCGCTTACGTCCACCTACCCCCCATCCATTCATTTTTCTGGCACAGGAACTAATCTCTTCAACTTCAGAGTTGATGATCAGATCAAGGCGATTAAGTCGGTTCATCGCACCAAGGCCATTAATCACTGCGTCGCGGAAGGTGTTATAGACGCGAATTTCAAACTCAGGTTTTAGCCAGGCAGCATATCGAATCACTACTAACTCAAGTGCCCATGTACCCTGTTTCAGCCCGCCCTTTATAACTTTGACCGATGCACTTTTTGTTGCATCGCTTAATGTGTGAACAAATCGCTTCACCTGTTTGCTCTTGAGAAATACCCCTGGACGCTGTGAATCCGTTGCATCTCCATTTGCTACAGCGGCAGCATGTAGATCATTTAAGTTATATCGGCCGTATTCATCAACGCGGACGGATACCCCATTTACTACGACGGTTGGATAAGTCATATCGGTAGTTACCTTATAGAAACGAGCCTCGTTGCCCAGAAACGCCAGCGCACAGAAACGGCTACCGGCCTAAACCAGCATTTCTCCGAGGCTTGTTTCTGTAAGACTCTATGCTTTGAAATGTGCCGGGCATGGCACGAGATATTGCAGGTATAAAAAAGGCCCAGTCGTTAAACTGAGCCTTCATGTTCTTTGTTCGCGGCTTCGCCACTAATAAAAACGCCACCGGCTTATAGGCCAGTGGCGCAGGAATCTATATATCTTAAGGTGTTAAATACTGTTCACAGGGCTAAAATCGCCTCAATTTCTACATTTAGATCGGTTGAAAATAGTTGTGTAACCTGAACTAAAGAGCTTGCCGGAAGATGCTCCCCAAAATTACGAAATAACACTATGCGCAACTGTTCTAAATCTTCCAGTGAAGTCACAAAAACTGTCACTTTAATTAATGAACTAAGCGAAGTTTTCTCTGCCAAGGCTATACGATGAAGCTGAGTAAAGATTTCCTCCGCTTGATCTGCAATACACTTCCCTTGAGATACGGTTCCAAAAGCAGTCAGACCAGAAATATAAAGAGTTTCGTTATGTTTTACTGCATGAACGTATGGCCCTTTCACTTGACCAAGTTCTGAATAATTCTTCCTGATTAGCCCATTCATTCTCATATCCTTTTTTTGCTTATTGGGCATTAATCAGACCACACATTTCAACTTAGACCAATAATCATTAATTTTTCCTCCCCGCGTTCTGCCGCCAACCAATAACCTCATCCAACCGCCCCTTGCAGATCCGCAGCTCACGTTTCAAAGCCAGTGCATACAGCCCACTATCGCCCCACGTAGTACCGACGAACTCCGGCACTTCGCACTCAGTTAATGCTGATTCTGGCGGTAGCAATACGGGGCAACTAGCTGGTGGACGTGAAGCCGCTTTATTCGCGCATGATGTTAATGCTAGCGTCAGGCATGCGCTGAATAGCACACTTATCATCTGACGACGCCGCCAGAAACCGCTTAAGCCGATCTTCACTTTCATTGCGTAGTTTCCTTTCTTTCTCTAGCTGGCGGGCCGTGGCTGTACGGTTGGCTGCGTCATTCACCTGGTATGCATCGATGATGTTGCCGAGGGCGGTGTTTGTGGATTGCTCTTCTCTCAGTGCTTCTTCCGCTTTTTCGACTTCATTTAAGAGGCTATTTCTATTGAGAAGCAGCAACAGAAAAAGAACCACCAGCAAAGTAATAATCCCACCGGTTATTTTGTTAGGCATAGCGCTCGTTCCTTATCCCGGCGAACCACCAGCCCCGCTAATTTCTTACCACCGCCGTATACCCAGCGGGTGAATTGCTCGCAGGCTGCTGTCACGTTACCAGCACGGAAATACTGGAACATGGTGGATTTCTGCATTGACGGGCAACCGGCGTTAAAGGTAATCGATGTAGCAGCATCAAAAGCACCTCGCGGTAATTTATTGCCGTTTGCATAACGAATGACACAGCGCTCAGCTTCAAGAATGTTCTTTTCCCAATCAGCGGCAATTTGTGCATCAGTCTTTCGGGTTCCAGGTATGACGCTGTGAGTATTCCCAACACCATCTGTGATAATGCCCGCGGGACAAACATACGGATCACGGCGGCATGATTCAGCATTACCTATCAGTTCTAATCCCTGTTCACTGGTTCGGACGTTACCATTAGAGACAACGAGAGCAATAATTGCTGCCACAGAACATAAGCCACCGGCCTTACTTAGCTTGTTCATATAGTTCCTCGTTACGCTTTATCGCTTCTGCAACAATCTCCACGGCTGCTGAGCGATCCGCTATCGGTCGGGTAGTCGCATTGTTGAGGAACTCCCGCAGTATTTCTGTACGCTTCTGCTCTTCAATTAACCGCGCTTTCTCTTCACGCCGTTTGGCGTAATACGTTTTGATTGTGAAGAATGCCGAAACCACCGCACCCAGAATGAAGATGTAATCCTGCAGGGATAGTAATGAGAAAACGCCAAGCGCTAATGACCACCAATAAGGCAGGTTTTGAGAGGTAACTGGTTCCATTCGCATAGTCTCCCCCTCCCGACCTGCGGGTTGGGCGTGTGGTTAAGGAATTTAGCCCACCAGTGCAGCCACTCATCTGTTAATAGTGTGTGTGGAGTTGATTGGGTGACTGATGGGCTAAAACAGAAAGGTGCAAAATCCTAATGCAGTTTTATTTACTGTTGAGTATTGCAAGACTTTAGGCGATTATTTTGCTCAATAATTTTACCAATCAACGCAATAACAAATGAATTCCTACCCTCAGTGGTGAGTTCAGAATAGCGTTGGTATAGGTTTTTTTCTGGTCTTTCCGCACCCTGTAAAATGTTATCGAGTTCGGAAATAAGCGGAGTTATATTCATCATGAGTAATGTCACCTTAAAATCTTCATGTCCCCACTGCTTGCGAGATAACGCATTGCTTCTGGGGATCACTGAATACAAACAGACACAGTACCAGCATAGATATGCGGTGGTTTTTGCTTGCGGAAGTTGTGAACGGCTTACAATTTCAGAGTTTTTTGATGTTTCAGGCAGAGGCTATGGGCCACTTTATAAAGCAAAATCGTCGGGTACAGTGTCTAATATTCCAAATGATGAATACCTATTAAAGGCCTCATATCCCAAACCAGTTACTCATTCAGCCCCAGAGCATACACCTAGTAAATGTGCCTCATTTTTTTTTGAAGCTCAGGATAATCTTTCCCGTCAAAGGTATGAAACTTCTATCATGTTATGCCGAAAGGTTTTGGATATCGCAACCAAGCTACTCGGCGTTGCTGAAAATATAAGTACTGATAATTTATCAAAGCGAGTATTTCTCTTAAAAGAACAAGGGAAAATCACACAAGAAATGGCTGAATGGGCGAAAATCATTCGTCTTGATGGAAATATGTCTGCTCATACAGATGAGGAATTCACAGAACAAGAGGCTAAAGAGGTTGCTCATTTTACTGAAACCTTCCTGCTTTATTCCTTCACCTTGCCAGGCATGGTGGAACACTGGAAAGTTAATATAGAAGGATAGCAAGTGATAATAAATCGTAGCTGCCACATTACTGAAGCCGGTTACGGTTCCGGCGTCAACACCTACCAATGTGCTGACCGCATACCTTTCAGTGTACTTCTGTGGTGGTGGGGAATTCGCCGACGTCGTTTCACTGGTGTTCCACTTGTATCCCCACACATCGGTGCCTGCATTCACCACATTCGGCTGAGCACCAACCATTGCAGCAACAATGTCTGGAATAGATTGGGATATGAATCCGTTATTCAGTGTTGCTCAAGCGAACGTGGAAACAAAAAAGCCCCAGCAATTAACTGAGGCTTTGAATTATTTTCAGGGGTAATTACTCTGTGGATAAATCAGGTTCAACTATCGCACCTGCTAATCGATTATCATCTTCGAGGTAAAAGGTTACTCTACCAGGCATTACTTCTTGAGTAATCACATCGCCACGATGAACAAAGCGACAAACCCTGCCTCTCAGTTCATCAATAGTTGGTGAAACAAATTTTTCTTCAAAAGGCCAAGGGACTGGACGGCTATCACTCATAACACCTCCAATACTAATTGCTGTGAGCAGCAAATTGCTGCCTGGATAATTATAATAATGGAGAGCATTATTTCCTTCCCGAACAACAAATAAAAACCACACTTGAAGCGAGGTTTCTTTGACTGGATAAGCGCTACTGCACAACCAACTCTTATCACAATAGTGAGTAAAATTCGTAACGAATAGCTTTTTATATGTTTTTTTATTCGCTCATACTGAAGTCATAAAAAGCTTGTTGAATGTCTCAGGGCGTGAAGCGGACGTTTTAAACATTTGCATTCACTAATTCGCGTAGAAAAGATCTCACCGCATAATCATGCAAACATGCCGGGATCACCTGGGGAGTTTTTCGAGATATGGACAGGGAAAGGTGCTTTAAACAGGCAGGAGGCCGCAGACGCGCGTTGAGGGCCTCTCAGGGATGCGGGCGATGTTATGGTAAATATTGCAGACATAGAGCATTTGAAGTGATATTTAGCATGCTTATGAGCTTATTGCAGATTGGCTTTTACCAAATAAGCTTCTTACTAAAATGTATGAACATAAGCCGATTGAACTTTTTAGGCTGTAGTCGCTTGCTCACTTCTGCTATCACCAAACATAGTCTGTGCTGCCATGTCAACATCCCCAGATACTGAATTTTCGTATCTTCTAATAGCTTCATCGGGTGTTTCGGTAAAGGTTTTTTCAGCAAAAATAATATCTTGCAGTTCGCATATCTTTATTTTCAACTTTTTTAGGGTGTCACCATCATTTTTTCCTGTGATCCTCACACATGCATTAATACGATTGATTATTATCTCTTGGAATATATTTTTCTTTTCCTCAATTATTCTTCGGAAAAGAGCTATTGTTTTTTCTTTTCCTATAACATCCTCTTCAAGAGGCGCTTTTGCTTTCTCTATATCTTTCTTTGACGCGAATTCATTAAAAGCAAAAGTGGTTATATAACCTATTATTATGGGAAAGGATGAATAGGAAGTTGGTACTTTTGTTGTTAGGTAAGTTGATATAGCTCCTATGAGTATTAATACTGTTCTTTTATACCAAGGTACAGAGATTATGAATTCGAAAAAACGTGTAATCGCCACATGCATCTTTTGCAAAAGGCAAAGGATTAAAACCACTATAACAACGATAATAAGTATCGCGACCATACTTGAAACGACCTCAGGTGCTGATAAATTACTATTTTTTTCAGCAATATAGCTACTTGTAATAGGTGGCTTATTAGTTTCTAATTGTTTGTTTTCGATCTCGGCGCCCACATTAATCCCTTAATCCTTGACTATTCCTAATTTTTCAAATAACGTCGGCGCTCCGGCTAAAATTGCGGCTAGCATTCTTAACGAATCACCAGATAAGTTGAGCATCTTTTCATCGACAGCAATCTCTTCTATTGTGAAAACTATCAATGGTTTTTTTTCTTCTTCAATTATTGTCGATTTTATTCCTATTGACTTCCTATTAAACTCATTAGCAATGGACAGTAGCGACTGTTTATCTTTGTCTATTTTCAGTGCGTTAGTGTTAAAAGAGTTTATCAGTCTTATTACTATTATTCTAGACGCTACTCTCTTCTCAAGTATTAGATTAATTTCATTAAATTTAAAAGCAACCAATTCAAATTTTTCTTCCCTCTCTAATTCCTCTACATTATTAAACTCACTTATGCTAGAGATAATATCTTTAAGGCTTTGATTATTTCTCTTTAGTGTTTCGGTTTTTTTTCTTCTTCCAGAAGACATCTTTTTTCCTTGATGAATTTATGGGTGATGATCGTATCCGGTTCTAAATAAGGAAAAAACACCGCTACCAATGGTGGTTTTTCAATGTTCTTAGAGCTACCAACTTTTTGAACCGTGTTAACTGGCTTTAACGGAGCACAGTAACCAATACTGTCTTTTCAGTGTAACTGTAGTTAAGCTGACATTTCAAGAACTCTGTGTACTCTCGTGTGTTTACTCGCTCCATAAAACCAGTTACCAATGGCTACGACCATTGGTGATTTATCGTGCCTGTCAAGATTGGGATCAAGAGAGCAGTTACCTAGACTGGTGTGGTACTCGGGCGGAACGGGGAGTACGTATATAAAGCCCAGCTTGGAGCGAACCACCTTTAAGGAAACCAGTTGTACGGGAAGGAATAAGAAAACGCCACCTTACGGCGGTCTGCAACGGGTAAACCTCATGGTGGGAACAGGGCACCGCATTGCTGAGATGCAAGATAGGGCACACCCCGCAAAACATCGTCATTTGCGGTGCCTGCCCCGAAAACAGAATGTTTTTTCCTGAGCCTGCTGCTGGCTCTAAAAACCGCTATCGCCTCACGGTCACCCACTAAACAGCGCACCCGTTCACCCGCATACATAGCCATACAGACGCGCAGAAATCAGCAAGGGCGTTTTTTCACAATACGGATGGGTAATGGCGCCGGAAACGGGCCTGATGCGCTAAGATCGCGCTGAGGGGTGCGGCCAAGTCTTGTTGAGTTTAATGTAATAGTAAATCCAGTCGTTATGAGTGAAACGTCCGCTTTTCGCTCATAACCGACGCCCATATTTAGCCACCCCTTGCTACTGAACATTGTCAGCACAGATCCGATACAGTTTTTGTACTATCAGCCTTATGTGTCCACTCATCCATTTCTAATGTGGCACCCGCCATAATCAGGCAAGCATCAACAAAGGTTTCGGCCATCATGAGTTTGAGTCTGATTTTTCCCTCAGAGCACTTCTGTTTCCGAGCTATTGCTGATTTTGATATCCCTTTTTTATAGTGCTGCTCTATCAGGTTATAATCTTCATCTCGCCCCGCTTTCTTCAGTCGGCCTACTGCCGCATCTACCAGCAGACCATCATTATCACAGCACGATAACCGCGACTTTATAGTGCTAGGTAACAGACCTTTAAATCCTGCTGCAATGGGGGAGTAACCTACGCCACTATCTTCATTAGCAGCCCAGCCGCCCCAGCGTTCTAATACCAATTGAATATCACGCATATTATGGATACCCCTCTGAATCTCTGAACGTTACCCAATAAAAAAGCGAGCCGTATTTAATATACGACTCACTATTTATATTGATTAGCTATGTAGATATATTACCATAAATCGTAACGATAAATGAGTAAATAACGGTAATATCTTCCACAATGGCAGCACGTTAGGCGACGTTAATTAATTTATTTAACAAAGTCGTTTATTACAGGTGCATTCATCACCAGATCCCCGTCTATTCCAATGCTTCAGCTTTTGCATCCCCTATATGCACGCCTATCAAATTCAGATATACCGCATCATTATCTGAGCCTGAAAAACTCTGATGTCGCTCACTCTGCAAATACCATTTCAATATATCCAGTGCCTCTCGTTGATGGCGAGGACGGATGATTTCAAGCTTCTTATCAAGATAGGTTTCACGGTCTGATATAGGACCGTCACAATCATAACCATATCCACCAGGGTCAATTTCTTTGCAAGCAGCATTACGCAACGTATATAACCATTGCCAATACTGAAATTCTCTTACAACATCAGACAGTGTATGAGGTTCTGGTAAAACTCCGGCGAAACCCTTTGACGCTTGCGCTCGCAGGTCCCATACATCAGTAACTCGCTTGCCCTCAACGCATCCTTTCTTTTTTTCCTCGGCTGTCCAGCCAAAATCATCATCATAGATATCGCCGTAGGCCATCTCCATGAGTTGTTCAGCTCTGGTGAGTTCCAGTGCCGCCTCATAGCTGCCGAATGTTCCCCTGACCTCTGCTGCGCGGGAATATTGTGTTCTGGCTCGGTCGATATAATGCTGTGGGTCGCCCATCATTATTGTCGAAAAACTGGCAGTCCATCCCGCACCATTCGCTTCCAGATAGCGAGTGTAATTATCGCGAGCATCTTTGGGGGATACAGTCAGTTTGTGCAAGGCTTCCTCAGCCGCCGCAATATGTCCCGGTTCGCCGGTATTGATAACCTCCAACACCCACAAATAGGCATCGGTCTGCCTGTCTCCCGTAATACGCCGCTGCACGGGTAACGGCTTTGGCACTATAAGTGCAGTGCTGTATTGCTTCTCTGGTATCTCAAACATCGCGACATGCTCGGGATTATCAGCAAATAACCCAGACCGCTTACAGGCACTTTTGACCGTGCTCAAATTCAAATTAGTCATATCGGCTATCCGTTTATAACCGATGCCTGATTGTTTAAGCCGAAATACCTCAGCACGTAATTCTTTTGTCATTCTCATGATATGCATACCCTGTATTCTTTTACTCTCTGTCAGGGCATTGGTGTAATACCCCGCCAGAGAGAATGATTTATCCGATTCAGGTCAGTTCAAATGGAGGCGATCCGCTTATTCCTCCAAATCATCTGGCATCATGAGCACCACAAAACGGGGTTGCTTACCGTCAATTCTGAGCGTTTTCTTGGTGATCCCTTTGCTCGGTTTATCCAACATACCGGCATCTGCCAGAACCTGAGCAAAAGCCACTGCATTAGCACCTACGGCTATCTCGTCGCGAAACACAGACGGGAAGGTATGGAATACCAATGTGTCGAGTCCCTGCTTTTTCTCCCGATATCCCGCCAAATCCTTGATTGGTAAATCTCGAAAGTCTGTTTCAGGATGGGGTAAATAACGGCTGTAACCGAAACGCTGTAAGAAAGATTCAGCCTGTTCCGCCCATGCTTTTGATTCACGGTTACCCATGCCAAAATCATTAACCCATGCATTAAAGCCATGTTGTAAAGCGTCACGGCACTCTTGCTCACTCCAGTTGGTAAGGTGTTTGGAAAGTAGCAAAGCGGCTTCCAATATGGCGAAACGCGATGCCACACGGCGCACCTGCTCACTGGCTTCATCGGGTAATAATGCTGTCCACCGACGTTCCGCATCCCTGACAGCTTGCGCTGCCGCCTCTTTCTGACTGGCTAGACACTTTATCCATGCCCGCCCTACCGCACCGTAGTGGTCTTTACAGGCATCCCGCATAGCATCTGCATGGGCTTTACCATCCTTGAAACCATGGTATTCAGTTGCTTTGGTTATAGGCACATTTAAGAGCCTAACCAGTTGGCCAGCGTTTACTTTGCCTCCATCCGCTCGGATATAACTCTCAAGGTCGATTTCACCGGTACTGAATGCCATTGCGCGCCAGCGTTTCACATCCCGATTACCGCCCTCCTTGGCCCCCTGAATTTTGCCGACGCCGTTAAACAAAGCATAAGCGGCATCAGCAACAGCCTTCTTATTGCTGCCTTGCCCTATTTCATCCAGTGGCATAAATCCATCGTTGTGCGCCGCAGCTTCATTTACCAGCCCTAATGCTGTTGAGTACCACGTAAGCTTCAGTGCTTCGGGTTCGCCATAAACAGTGGTAGCCGCATTACCCGTCGTAGTTTTACCTGCGGAGGAACCACCGAATAAATGAACACCAAAACCATCCGCACCAGCCAGACCAATCAGCGGAGCAGCAAAGGCACAGGCTATACCCAACATCATGGAGGGATTACCCTGAGCAAGTTTGGCTACGTTACTGCGCCAACTATCTGGCGTACCTTTAGTGGTGTAGCCTTTTGCCGCCGATGAACGGCCATTAAAGAGTACAGGGGTTGCAGGCGACCCAATCACCGAACCATCGGGCATAATGTATGCCCCACACTGCCAGCCAGTAGCATTGGCAACTGTCCAAAGCTGCCGCTCTCCACTACGTTGCAGATAATCAGCCAGTATTGCCCGTAACCCACTTTTAGCTGTGATAGACAAACCACCAGCCCGCAGCCGCGACCAACCTTCCCGTTCGCCAATCTCACGCATGGGTAAAGCTTCTGAACGTTCGGTATCGTTACCCTCAGGCGTCCAACAGAGGATCAAATACCGCTCGTTATCGTCTTCACCTATCCCCACAACGGATATCGGGTCACTCAGCCAGCTTTCTCTTTCCGTAATATTGCCGTTACTTTTATCCAGTTTGGGTTCAACCCAATACATGCCACCTTTACGCTCATCGACATATGGACGTCTGACATCCTGATGCTCTGCAACCGGAGGCTCCTCTTCTGCCAAAATATGTGGTTGATATAGAGAATCAGCAAACGCGGTAATACTCGCATCCAGTCCATACTGCTGACGATAATCATCCCAGTCGGCTTTATGGTCTGTCGGTGGTAAGGCAACCCAGCCATTCACCGCAATAGCCGCTTTCTCAGCAGATTCTTTCCCGACATTCTTTTCACCGGGTTTAAGGTCGTTATCAGCAGCAATGATAATTTTCGCATCAGGCCAACGTTCCCGACATGCTTTCGCTATATGGATCAGGTTCCCTTCATCAATGGCCGCCAATACAACCCCACCACTCAATAACGAGACTGTAACGCCGGTTGCGTTACCCTCTGCAATTAACACCGTTACAATCGGATCATCATCCAGTGCAGTTGGAAGTCTCACTGGAATGAACGAACCTTTTTTGATGGTGCCGGATATCAGTCGTTTGGTGCCATCAGGCTTAATCACCTGCGCACCCGTTACTACGCCCTCCATTGTTTGCAGTACCAGCAGCAAAGAACCGTCACTCAATAGGGCTTGAGAGGGGCTTGGAAGCCCCTTATTAAGTAGGTACTGAGATTCGCCAGGTACCGTTTTCGACACCAACTCCGCAACCTTATTCGCTATTGGTATGCCTGACCGTGCGGGTTGTTTTACAGGCTTAGTGGATACCGGCATGGGTGAATTCAGAGCCATCCCCAGCGCATCAGCGACCATAATCGCCGCCTCAGTGGAGGTACATTGCTTAACTTTTTGTACCAGCTCGAGCCCATCACCGGCACCACACTGATTACAGAAATGGGTCCCACGCCCATCCTGATCATCAAATCGGAATCTGTCTTTGCCACCACATGCCGGACAAGCAGAATGGTCGCGAGGTCGTTCCGGCACATCAATACCGAGATAACCAAGAATATCGCGCCAGCGGTTGGTAGCCTGAGCCGTAACTTCACGGATCATGTCGATGGATGGTTTCATGCTGCACCGTCCTGACTGAATACCAGCCCATGCCGGTTATCATGAGGATTAGCCAAAGTCTCTACGACCGTAGCCTTCATGACTTCCGTCATTGTCTCGACGCCGTGCGGTGTCAATTTACTGTTATCTTTGCTCAGCATCTGAGTGTAAGTTTCCACAAGGATCCGAGAGCCGTCATCACGCCCGAATTCCTGAAAACAAAGCACTTCCAGAGAATGAATAAGGCAATTACAAATTGCTGCCTCAGTTAAATTTTCCAGAACAACAACCTTTCTAGAATTAATAATGACATTAGCAATGGATTCGCCTTTATTTCGTTTCTGACAATAAGCGATAAATGCCACTGCAATATGTTTACGATTTAATTCGATTGAATGATTCAGGTTCGTCATAAATATATCCTTTCCTTTCATCAGGCCGAGCGAGTCCCCAGCCTGATGGCTGTTATTTTTTAGATGTTGGAATGCTAACTAATTAAATACAGGGCATTTAGCTACTGACTTTATCAAGGCGTCCCATTTTGTACGGCCTCCCGCTCAAGCAAATGAACCGCTACTGGCCCTGCGAGATCAAGTGCGAGACCTAGTAATTCTTTTTCGTCAGTAGTATCTAATTCAATATTGGATTCAAACATCAACAGCAAGAGAGCATTTAATTGACCAGCCTTATGCGTGGCAATATCCAGAGGTACTGATTCATTGGCTTTCATGGTTATGCTCTCCCGATAAAGGTAAATTCAGCGACGAACCGTGCCAGTGGCATAATGCAGGGCGATGAATATCCGTCACGGCTAAAAGTAACGCGATTAAAGGCAACGATATCGATAGTGACCAATGAACCATGACTGTCTTTGTAACGATCATTTGGCAGCGGTTCGCGCATAATTCACTCCCTCAATATTTTTCGCCGCTTTTTCAGCGCGTTCCTGAGCGATCCAAAGAAGTTCGTAACCCGTGTCGTTACCGTCCTCACTACCAATCATCATTGAACTGACTTTTAAAATCGAAGCGATTTCATTAAGAAAGTCAGATACTTCACAGGGAGCTAATTTAGCCATGAGTCACCCCCATAACATCGGACAGATTGATGCTATGTACTGCCAGCCATGCTTCGCGAGGCCATGATTTTACAGAGCCATACTGTGGATCCGGCACAATCTCCGGTTTAAAGCCATTCTCAAGACACCATTTGCGCAGCGGATGCCACGCAAACTTCTGATGAGTCACATTTTCTACAGCTTTCACCGTGGCATGCTTTGTACTTTCCCCCAGCCGTTCTTCCAGTACACGACATTTGCGAGTCGCGGCACTTAGTTTGCCGAGAGCGCTGGCTTCACGTTTACGGCTAATCTGACCTTTGGTACGAACAGCTTTATCAGCGCGTTGCTTTTCAGCTAAGCGACCTTGCTCGGAGTCGATAGCCAGTTGAAGAATCTCCAAACGACTGAGGTCGGGAGTAGTTGCAGGTGCTGGCAATGCATCACGTCGAGAAAAATAAAACTCGGTGAGGTCATTGAAGTAGTCCCACGCCTGATCCGTTTCTAACATCTTCGCGTGATTGGCCGCACCGCGCTCAGTCCAGAGCATAAGTGAGCGAGTTTTTGGTGAGATTTGCAGTTCGCTTAAAACTAGTCGCAAATTGTTGAGTTCAGTACCAACCACTTTGAAGAAGTGCTTACCCTCAACAAAACGGGATTTATTTTCATGGTGGTTTTGCTGAATACGGATCACCGTTGTGCCATACCCAGCCGCAAGCTGCTCGGTGGTTGCCACACGCTGACCGCGATACTCAATAACCTGCAAATCTTTGGCCGCTAGCGGAGCCAGTTCAGTTTTTTTAGACATTGCACACCCCCTGCTCATTTTTCGCGTCATGCTCTTCAAACCGTACGATGTTATGTACCGCCTCAGCCCACCAATACACCTGCAATCGTTGCTGCTCGTTCTCAATCAGAGGAATAACAACCGTCAACAAATGAAGCAGACCTTCTTTAACGCGAAGTAACCGAGTGCGAGATATATTCTCGCTGGCATCAGGGATTGGCTTACCACGGCTGCCCATCAGTTCAGCAATCAGGGCTTGAGTTTCTTTGTATGAAGGTGGGTAGATATCATCCTCATCAAGGAGCTGCATGATGCTGGTGATCTGAACGTTGCTTAACCGGCGCTCTGTAGCCCCCAAGAGAACAGTCGCAGATGCTTTATCAAGGTTTTCAGCTTCACCACACCATGACAGCTTGAGAGCACCACCAGCAGCGTCTAATGCGCTAAATTCAACACGGTATTTTTTAAGCATTGCATACCCCCTGTGCAGGAATACGGCCGGCAAAGGAAAGTACGAACTGACCAGCCAGAGTGCGGCGGGCATCTTGTTCAGAATGGGCAGTGACTGATTCACGGTGCGGCGTTGCGTTCAGGTCAGAACGGCACACAGCGAGAAAGAGATACTGAAATTTAGGGCGAGTTTGGGTATGATTTAACATAGCTACCTCGATACTCAATCTATCGTTGGTGGTAAGAGGCCCGGTTAGTGTTAGCGCACTGCTGGGCTTCGTTATTTTGTGTACTGCCTGTGCCTTATCTGTGGATAAGGTGTGATTTAAATTACAATCAAATGAATCACACATCAAGTGTTTTGTGTGATTTGATTTCATGTATACTGAATCACACGTTTTATTCAAGGTGCTGAACATGGCAACAAATACGGTTAACGACAAATCAAAACAAATATCCATTCGCATTCCACACGATGTAATGGACGGAATGGAAGCGGTAAAAATGGATGGTGAAAGTAATGCCGGTTTTATCGTTTCCGCTATGCAGGGTGAGATAGCCCGCCGCCAACTCAAAGAGAGCGACGAAAATAAGTTGCTGTCCAACCTCAATGGCGCACTAGAAGCACTAGCTCGTATCGAAGAGATCGGTACGAAGGCAGGGGAAAATATCAAGGCCATCGTTGACGTAGCGCAGAGTGAGATCAAACGCCGCCAGCGCAAAAAGGCCAAGGCCGAACCATCTGAGTAACCCAGAAGGGTAGCATTCACAGTGCTACCCTTTTCTTTGCCTGAACCCGAATACTGTTCGTGTTTGGTTAAACTCGGTGAGTTGCCGTTTTTGAGCAGTGTTTGCTGACCCAAATATTTGGCTGAGTAGCGATCTCCATTAAATTCTGGAGATTGATGCAAGTTGCTTTTACTGGTACCTACGAAAGTTTCGTAGTTTAAATTTTGAGCGTTACTATTGCCGCCCTTAAACAGGACCGAAATTGCTGGGACTGTTTGTAAGTAACCAAAAGTCACCTGCAAAATTTTTTGCAACTGACCCGAAATTACCGGGTTAGTATCCGACTCGCTCAAAGATAGTCGGTTCAGGGTGGCTGCTTGAGTTGTTAGCATCATCCCACCACCTCCACACGCAGACCTTTAGCCGTGTAGCCCTGAACCTGCTTACCATTCACACGAACCCGCTTTTTAGTCAGTAAGCGGATGTGGTCACCGTATACATGAAGTAATTTCCCATCTAAAGCGACCTCGTTATAACCATATCGAGGCTTGTGTGACACCTGCACAAATGGGCTGCAAGCCTTGCTATTAGCGGGAACTGGTGCGACAACCCCCTTATCTTTGCCGGTTACTCGATACAACCAGAAACGCCCGTCTTTCCCTGTCAGCTTTCGAGTACGAACTGGCACATAGCCAGCTTTGCGCATGGCTACACTGAACGCTGAATCATCGGGGTAATACTGACGACGAATATTGGCAGGGACAGAAATAGCAAAACTTTGTTTAGCCCAATACTCTGTCCACTGATCAACAAACTCGATAGGCAAACCATTAACGTTAATACCGCTGAGTACGATTTTAGGCTGAGTTTGGGTACTGCCAATTAAGGCATTTAATTTTTTCATGTTTAATTACTCTTCGTTAAATCGCTTGATAGTTGTAGCGATGGAAATCAAATGCTGGATTAAGTCGAACGCAAACACACGCAACAAATGAACACCCTATATGCATAATCAGGCGACTTCCTTGCGGGATTCAGCAATGCGCTGATTGATCCATTCGTCAATTTCGCTTTCAATGAAGGCAATAGAACGGGTACCGATTTTAATCGATTGGGGAAAACGATTCTGGCTGATGAGACGGTAAAGCCAAGCCTTACTGTAACCAGTGCGGCGTTGGACTTCTGATAGGCGGATAAGTGATTGTGCTGCTTGTGGCATGTTGTCCCCTGTTTCTATTTAACGTTGTCATTGGACGTTGGTAGATTACAGGTTTTATTAAATCATCAAAAAAAATCTACTGTGGAAATTGCCGTAAAATTGATAGAACTTCAATTTGAAATGGGCTTTGGAAGCCCATTTGGAAATGACTTAGTAAATATGCTAACTCTAAATTTTTGGTGCATAATCAGTCAGTGCTTTATTCATAAGATTTGTGAGTTGGCGTTCAGTTATATCGAATTCAATTCCTTGCTCTGTTATTCTTAATATTGCTTCTTTCGCAATTGAAGTTCGATTTATTTTAGTTCCATTTCTAAATTTTGGGGATGACTTGTGTAAAGCAAGAACCATTCCAGCAATAAATTTCAAAGAAGTTTCTTTACTTGAAAACTCAGTCCACTCCAATATTTCACTTTGAATTTCCTCAGTACTAATATCAGCAACAGTTAATAAATCTGAATTTAATTCATTGCTTTTTTCAGGGGAATACTCAACACCACACATAAGATGATTGATTATATCCAAGTCTGTTTTATACAAAACTAAATCACCAATAGTGAATTCTGGATAAAAATAAAAAACTGGTGATTCTGGGTCTGAGGTTTGTGTTCCTTCCTGCACCTCTATCATGATACGGAAATCACCTTCAAAATCATAAGGAGATGCGGAAAAGCTATCCATGATTCTTCCACCACGGCGAAGCGATTGAATAAACGCATCGCAAGGCCGCCAGAAATCATGAGCATAACCATTTACCCTATAAACCTGACATAAATGATCATATGAAAGCCGATTGCCCACAAAAGCACTTATATTGTCAATATATGAAAACTCATTATTTGCAGAGGCCATTACATCATATTCAATATGATCATCTCCCCAATATTCAGTTTTATATTCTATAGTTTTGTTGTCGATCGATAAAACTGTGGCTCGATGCTCCAAAAGCTTCAAGGAAAGGGAAATTTTTTTCGTTTCATACCAGTGAAAAAAATCTTCCATTTCACATCCAAAAAACTTTGCAGCCCTTTCTAAAGAGCAATATTCAAATGGTATAATTTTGAGTTCCATACGCCACCTCGCATCCTCTAAATATTGGGGACTATGCCAGCCAGTAGAGGTGTACTGGTTTTCGGGGATCAGCCTAGGCATAGCCTTATTTTCTTGAGGTCTACTATAAATCACCACTGTATACTCGTCCAGCACTCCCCCTTGCCAATTCACGACATTACTTCACATTTTCACATCAAACTGTGGTGAGCAATTTCAGCTTATCGATTACTAATTTAGGCTTATTTAGCTGAGAAAAAGCCAGGTTTTCGGGAGATAACGTGATTGGGGTAGGTTCAAACGACCTAAAGTCGGTTCAGGGTCGGTTCAAAAAATGAATTAATTAACATATAAATCAATAAACTAAAATATTGAACCGACTGAACCTACTGAACCGACCCTTTTTTATTCCTCACGGAAGAATTTTATCCAAAACTAATCTTTTGACTGACGTTCCAGGCTATCCATATAGTCGGCATACCACTGAAGCATTTCTCGACGACCATCCAGATACTGTGCGTGATTATAGGTGCCGCGAATGCTGTTCTTATCGACGTGGGCCAACTGTGTTTCTATCCACGCAGTATTAAACCCCTGCTCATGCAAAATGGTACTCATAGTGTGTCGGAAACCGTGACCAGTGGCTTTGCCATGATAACCAATACGCTTTATAACCTGATTAATACTGGCTTCACTCATTGGCTTTAAGCTGTCATTACGACCAGGGAATACCAGTTTAAATCGCCCAGTAATCTCATGTAATTGACGCAGTAATGCCAAAACTTGCTCTGACAAGGGAACCAAGTGAGGACGACGCATTTTCATTCTGGCGGTGGGAACTTCCCAGACGGCTTTGTCCAAGTCAAATTCTAGCCACTCAGCAGCCCGTAGTTCAGTTGTACGAACACCGGTAAGCATAAGGAGCCGTGTTGCTATTCGAGTGACTATACTGCCGCTATAGGCGTTGAGAGCATTAAGGTATGCGGGAAGTTCGTTCGCTAAGAGGTGGGGGTAATGCGTGTGCTTCTGAACCGCCAGAGCGCCAGCTAGTTCACTTGCTGGATTGTTCTCTGCCCTGCCGGTTACGATTGCATAACGGAAGGTTTGGCTGCATGCCTGACGGATTTTACGCATCTTATCGAGGACTCCACGCTTTTCTAATTTGCGTAGGGTTTCGAGAATTTCTAGAGGTTTGATTTCGGCAACTGGACGTTTGCCAACGTAAGGGAAGATGTCTTTTTCGAATGACTCCATTAAATCTTCAGCATAACCTTTGGACCAATTGGCCCTTTTGTAGGCATGCCATTCTCTGGCTAGAGCTTCGAACGTGTTATCAATGCTGACTTTTCTGGTTTGTTTTTCTACTTTCTTTTCTTCACCAGGGTCGCCGCCCACTGCAAGTATACGCTTTGCCTCATCTCTTTTTGCTCTGGCTTCAGCAAGAGTGATATCAGGATAGACCCCAAATGCTAGCAATTTTTCTTTACCGGCGATCCGATACTTCAGCCGCCAGCAACGTGAACCAGTAGTTTTTACTAACAAAAATAATCCACCTCCATCAGATAGCTTATAGGGCTTCTCTTTTGGCTTTGCAGTATCGACCTGTCGGGCGTTCAGTTTCATGTGGGGGTATCTCACTTCATTGAACCTAGACATACCCCCAATAGTACCCCCACTTTGTTGTTGATTGCAGTGGATGTAGGTAGACGTTGGGATGCTAGGAATTGTCAGAGAGGCTGATTATATAAGGGATTAGTAGACTTAGATAGACGGCAGAAGAAGTATAGATGGTACGCCCTACAGGGCTCGAACCTGTGACCTACGGCTTAGAAGGCCGTTGCTCTATCCAACTGAGCTAAGGGCGCATTTGATATTTACCGCAGCATAGAACGCTGCCGGTAGTCAGTTGCGGGTTGGATTATACGGGCAGTCGCTTTTGAGTCAATGGGTTTTCGCCTTATGGTTTATCAACTGGCTATTTAATCGTTAATTAATCGTTA
>NZ_JBLWEX010000305.1:0-47211 GCF_048323875.1 Yersinia sp. LJYL362 | reverse complement strand
TGGGCAAAGTTGCCTGCAATATGGATGCGGTGGAATACCATCAGTACAAACCGCAATTGCAGCAGCAAATCAGCGAGGTTTACCACAGTTTGGCACGCGAATATGACGTCATGGTGCTGGAAGGTGCGGGCAGCCCGGCGGAAATTAATCTGCGTGACCGCGATATCGTCAATATGGGTATGGCTGAAATGGCAGACGCGCCGGTATTACTGGTGGCGGACATTGATAGAGGCGGCGTGTTTGCCTCTATCTATGGCACTCTGGCGCTGCTGCATCCCCATGAAAAAGCCCGCGTCAAAGGGGTGATAATCAATAAATTTCGTGGCGATATCGCACTGCTGACCCCAGGCCTGGAACAGATTGAAGCCCTGACCAATGTCCCCGTACTGGGGGTGATGCCGTGGCTGGATATAGATTTAGAAGATGAAGATGGTGTCGCTCTGCAAAATGGCAAATATCAGGATACGGCAGAAAAGGCACTGGATATTGCGGTGATCCGCTTACCTCATATCGCTAACTTTACTGATTTTAATGCGCTGGCCGCGCAACCGGATGTGCGCCTGCGCTATGTATCGCAGTTGTCGGCGTTGGGCCAGCCGGATTTGATTATTTTGCCGGGCAGCAAGAATACGCTGGGTGATTTGCAATGGCTGCACCACTGCGGGCTGGCGGCAGCGTTACTGAAGCTACATCAACGTAATGTACCGGTGATAGGCATTTGCGGTGGTTATCAAATGCTGGGAAAACGCATTATTGATGGCGTGGAGTCGGGCCTTGAACAGATGGATGGCTTGGGGTTGCTGGATGTGGAAACCGAGTTCGCGCCAGATAAAGTCACCACGCGCGTTAGCGGTTATTGTCAGATTGGCCTGCCAGGCATATTGAAAAACTGTGGTGATCATCCGCTGGAAGGTTATGAAATCCATATGGGTGTCTCCCATCTGGGCAGTGATGCCATACCTTTTGCACAGCTAACTTTACGTAACGGACAAGCCGAGCAGTGGGTGGATGGCGCGGTGAATGGCGATGGTAGCGTATTGGGCAGCTATATCCACGGGCTATTTGACAGCCACCACTTTACCCGCGCGCTATTAGATAGCCTGCGTCAACGCAAAGGGCTGGCTGCTTTTGATGGCGTGACAGTGAATTATGCTGAACATAAACAGCAACAGTTCGATATTCTGGCATCACAGATGCGCGAGCATATTGATATTGATAGGATTTTCAAACTAATGAAACAGCATCAACAGGAGCGCGCACAGTGATTTTGATTACCGGAGGGGCGCGCAGTGGCAAGAGTTCATTGGCCGAACGTTTGGCGGTACAAGCGGCCGAACGGGTATTTTACATTGCGACCTCAGTGGTAACAGATGCGGAAATGGCAGAGCGGGTTGCTTTACACCGTGCCAGCCGCCCGGCGCATTGGCGTACCTGGGAAGGCTATCGTGATCTCGGCGTGGTGCTGGAAAAGCACGTCGAACCCGGCGAAGCCGTTATGTTGGAATGCATTACCACACTGATTACCAATTTGCTGTTTGAACTGGCGGGGGATACGCCAGCGGAACAGATGGATTTTACCGCGCTTGAAGCGGGTATTTCGCAGCAAATTACCGAGTTGTTGGCGGCTTGTGCTCGCAGTAGTGCGCCTATTTATCTGGTGACCAACGAGCTGGGCATGGGGATCGTACCGGAAAATCGCCTGGCGCGGCATTTTCGTGATATTGCCGGGCGAGTCAATCAGCGATTGGCAGCGGCGGCTGATGAGGTGTTTTTAGTGATTTCGGGTATTGAGGTTAAGATTAAATGAGCCTGCGTCTATTTCTCGCAACATTGCAGTTTATGACCCGCATTCCGGTGCCAGAGCGCTGGACGCAAGGGCTGGCGCTGGATAACTACGAGCGCGGTATTATCGGTTTTCCGTTTATCGGCCTGATTGTTGGGGTGATCGGTGGGGTGGTTTTCACTCTGCTAGCTCCGTGGTGCGGTGTGCCACTGGCGGCGTTGGGATATGTCCTGGCGTTGGCACTGGTTACCGGTGCTTTTCATCTCGACGGGCTGGCAGATACCTGTGATGGGGTGTTTTCTGCCCGCAAGCGCGAGCAAATGCTGGAAATCATGCGCGACAGCCGCCTCGGTACTAACGGCGGTTTGGCGTTGATATTTATCGTGGTGGCAAAAGTACTGGTGGTCAGTGAGTTGGCGCTGCGTGATGCACCGATGCTACTGATGCTCACCGCTGCCTCAGTGGCCGGGCGCACAGTAATTGTGCTGTTGATGTATCGCCAACGCTATGCGCGCGAAGGTAATGGATTAGGCAACATTTACATCGGTAAAGTGACAGGGAAACAAACACTTGTCACCTTGGCCGGTGGTGCGATATTAACCCTGTTACTGGGTCAAAGCGCGGCGCTGTTGGCGTTGGTGATTAGCATGGTTGTGGTGGCATTATTGGCAATCTACCTGCGCCGCCGTCTGGGGGGACAAACCGGTGACACGCTGGGCGCGGCGGCCGAAGTGGGTGAGTTGATATTCCTACTGGCGTTGCTGTAACACGACCTGTTTTCGAACACTTTTGATGAGCCATTCTATGCGACTTTTTCTGGTGCGCCATGGGCAAACCGAAGCCAATTTGCGCGGTGTTTTTTGCGGCTTGACTGACTTGGCGTTAACGCCACTCGGCGTCGAACAGGCCGGTGATGTCGCCAGTTGGCTGGCGGATGTGGCGTTTGCTGATGGTGTCAGTAGCCAGTTGCTACGTGCGCGGCATACTGCCGATATCGTGCTGGCGGGGCATCCCATAAATGCGGGCATTAATGACCAATTAAATGAAATGAATTTTGGTGAGTGGGAAATGCGCCATCACCATGATTTACAACGTGAAGACCCTGATGCATGGGTCGCATGGGTGGCAGACTGGCAACAGGCCAGCCCTACTGGCGGGGAGTCTTTTATACAATTTTCAGACCGAGTCGAAAGCGTCGTTCAGTCACTGCTTTCAACCAACAGCCACCAAACAAATCGTCACCAAACAAACAATTACCAAACAAACAATCACGATAACAATCAACTGTTGGTTGCCCATCAGGGAGTATTAAGCCTGATGCTGGCGCGTTTACTGGCGATGCCAGCCGCCGCCATGTGGCATTTTCATTTTGAGCAGGGGGCATACAGCGTGTTGGAGATCCATGATGGGTTTGTCACGTTGCGTGCGTTCAACAGCCGGGCTGCCTGGCAGCCTGCACCACGAGGTTAAATAGATGCAAACACTTTCATCAATTCTGCGCACCATTGCTCCACTGGATAGCAAAGCGATGGCCCGAGCTAAAACACGGCTGGATGGTTTGCTAAAACCGCAAGGTAGTCTGGGGCGTTTGGAGCAGTTAGCAGTTCAATTAGCGGGGATGCGCGGTTTATATGGTCATCAGGTTGATCGCAAACAAATCATTGTGATGGCGGCTGACCACGGTGTTTACGATGAAGGCGTGGCTGTCTCACCTCGTGTTGTGACTATGGTACAAGCACTTAATATGGTCAGGGGTGTGACCGGTGTTTGTGTATTGGCGGCCAATGCCGGTGCTGAAGTCAAGATAGTGGATGTGGGTATCGACAGCGATACACTGCCCGGCGTGATTGACATGAAAGTGGCGCGCGGCTGCGGCAATATTGCCTGCGGTGCGGCCATGACTCGTCAACAAGCCGAAGATTTACTGATTGCCAGTGCGACACTGACACTACAACAGGCTGCGGGCGGCGTGAAAGTGTTTGGCGTGGGTGAGTTGGGGATGGCGAATACCACCCCCGCAGCGGCGATGGTCAGTGTATTTACCGACAGCGATCCTGAGTTGACAGTGGGGATCGGGGCTAATTTCCCCAGCGAGCAATTACATCACAAAGTGGCCGTAGTACGGCGCGCAATTGAAACCAATCAGCCAGATGCCAGTGATGGCATTGATGTGCTGGCGAAAGTCGGTGGTTTTGATCTGGTGGGTATGGCCGGAGTGATGTTAGGCGCTGCCGCTGCGGGCTTGCCTGTGGTGTTGGATGGTTTTCTCTCCTATGCTTCTGCGTTGGCCGCTTGCCGTATCGAACCCAAGGTGCGTGATTACCTGATTCCATCTCATCTATCAGCAGAAAAAGGCGCGGTTATCGCACTGAACCATTTGCAACTGGAACCCTATTTGCAAATGGGCATGCGGTTAGGCGAGGGCAGTGGTGCGGCGTTAGCCATGCACTTAGTGGATGCGGCCTGTGCGATGTATAACAATATGGGGTCGTTGGCCGAAAGCAATATTGAGTTGCCTGGTTGCGTGAATTAAATTTCCAGTTGATACCGGATCAGGTTACCCAGGTGATCGGGTTCGGTATTTATACAATAACTTGTCGTCATGGGATGATCAGATGATGTTATTATCAAAAACATAATTCAGGTTAAGCAGTAAAATAATTGGATAGAGTGAATGCAGAAGCTTCTTTTTTCCGGCCGTATTAATTTGAAAATGATCCGTTATTTTTTAGCCGTTTCAGAAGAATTGCACTTTGGCAAAGCAGCGGAACGCCTGCATATATCTCAACCCCCATTAAGCTTGCAAATTAAAGAGTTAGAAGATGCTTTGGGCTTCCCGTTGTTTATACGAGACAGCCGCAACGTGGTGTTAACTCTGGCAGGTGAAATGATGCGGGCTGAAATGAAGGAAGTATTTGAGAATATCGAAAACTCATTAAGCCGCGTCTCTTATATTGCCCGACATGAACAAAGTCACCTCAATATTGGCATAATTGGTTCAGCGCTTTGGCATCAGTTATTAGAGAAATTCAAACACTTTAAAATGCTTAACCCGAATACCACTTGGTCATTGCATGAGTTTCCACCGAGCAAACAATATGAAGCACTATTAAGTAAGAAGCTTGATATTGGCTTTTGGCGCTGTGCTGATCTGGAGCAAAATCCGGCGCTGACTTATCAACGGGTTGAAAAACAGCGGGTCGCGGTGGCTGTATCCTATGAGAGTGTATTGGCGGATAAAGATATACTCACTTTAAAAGATCTCTCCGGCCAGAATCTGATATTCCTCACTTTTACCCATTCTGGCTATTCAAAGAATTTATATAATAGCTGCCTCAATGCAGGCTGTAAGCCGCTGACTATTTATCAATTTGATGAACCACAAACCCAACTGGCGTTTGTAAACAGCAATATGGGGATTGCTCTGGTACCCGAAAGCATGCAGGAAATTCCTTGGCCAAATATTAAATTCATTCCACTAAAAGAACATCTCTCTGCTGATCTATTTGCCGTTTACCACCCCGGCAGCAACACTCAGGCGCTGGATCGGCTGCTCGAATTATTTTGATGACAGGCAACTGAGCTTATTAGTTAGCTTTGATCAAAATACCCATCGCAATCACTACGATAGCTGCCCCTGAGGCGATCTCTGCCCAGTTTATTGGCTGGCCGAGTATCATATTAGTGACAATAACCGACAGTGGGATCAGGTAAACGTAACCTGAGACTTTGGCTGGCGACAACACAATACAGGCTTTTTGGAATAGGAAGAAACTTAACGCCGTAGCAAAAGTGGCAAGATATAAAACGCCACTCCAGGTAATAAGACTAATATTACGCCATGCAATATCGGGTAACTGATAGGCGACCACCACTGTTAGCAACAAAGTTGCACAAATTAAACTCCAACCGGTTAAAACCAGTGCTTGCTCACCCCGATGTAGTTTCTTCACCACAATAGGATTTAGAGCCATACCTAAACAGCCAAAGAGGAACAAATAATCAGACGGTATTAGTGATAATTGTAAAAGTTGAGCGATGTCACCTTTAAAAATAATTAATAAAGCGCCCAAAATACCCATTAATAGCGCCACTATCACCGGCCATGTTGATTTAGTGTTGAGTAATACCATGCTCATTATCATGCTTAATAAGGGTACAGTGGCGTATAACGCACTTGAATTTAGTGCACTGGTGGTTTGCAGTGAAAAAATCATGCAACCGAAGTAGAGCAGTGGTGGCAGACTAATCAAGATGTAGCGGCCTAAATCCCGATAACTGGGTAATTTGAGTAAACCCTGGCTTATCAGCAAGATAATGAACAGCAGACTGGCAATACTGTACCTTAACCACGTGATAACCATTGGCGGCAATGAGTTGCTAATGGTGGCGCTGGCGATAAATGAACCGCCAAGAAGGACGGTAAACCCCAACATTTGCAGATGCGCTTTAATTATTCTTGTGGTCATGTGTTTGCCTATTATCCTCTGGTGATCGACGATAATTGCGTGGAAACATACCTCGAACCATTACCATTTCAGTATGGATAAGCAGGATTTTAGTATTGGTTGTGTCATAACCCACTACATATGATGGGGAAGATTACCTATCTCTCTCCCTATTTACTCTCTTGCTGGTTTATTTAATAACCAGTTTATTGGATAAAAATTAAAATAACTAAGGGGTTATATTATGACAACCGCAAACTCAAATATTAATATCAATTTTAGTGAATTACCATTTCAGGCCGTTGAGGTTATTCAGAAAATAAAATCCGGATTTAAACCTCAGATAGCATTTATTTTAGGTTCAGGCTTGGGCGGTTTGGTAGAACAAATTACTAACGACACCACCATTAGCTACGCCGATATTCCCGGTTTTCCTGTCAGTTCAGTTCACGGTCATGCCGGTGAATTGGTGTTAGGTGATCTGTTTGGTGTTCCTGTCATGTGCATGAAAGGCCGCGGCCACTTCTATGAAGGCAAAGGCATGAGCATTATGACCAATCCGGTTCGCACATTTAAACTGATGGGATGCGAGTTCTTATTCTGTACTAACGCCGCCGGTTCATTACGACCAGAAGTATTACCAGGTTCAGTGGTGATGCTTAAAGATCATATTAATACCATGCCGGGAACGCCGTTGGTTGGGCCTAATGATGAGCGTTTTGGTCCACGTTTCTTTAGCCTGGCAAATGCTTATGATAAAGCGTTGCGTGCCGATATGGCGAATATTGCCCAGCAGCTTGATATTCCACTGACAGAAGGCGTGTTCGTTTCATATCCGGGGCCGTGTTTTGAAACGCCTGCTGAAATTCGCATGATGCAAATCATCGGTGGTGATGTCGTCGGTATGTCAGTGGTACCTGAAGTGCTTTCTGCGGCACATTGCGGTTTAAAAGTCATTGCACTCACGGCCATTACAAATCTGGCGGAAGGCCTGTCTGACGTGGTTCTGTCACACGAACAAACATTAAAATGCGCAAAATTGGCATCAGTTAATTTTACTAAACTAATTGAAGCTTTCCTGAAAAGTAAAGCGAAAATCTGATCGTCAAAAATAGTATAAAAACGCTATTTAGTCCCCTATTTACCACGATATTTACCACGGTAAATTAGGGGATATCAATAAAGAGGGAACACCCCTACAGACTCAATAAGCATAATATTCCCTCGACGCATTCGTATCACGGAGAATAAAAATGATAATAAAAAAACGGCTTAAAATTATGTTTTTCCTTCAATTCTTTATCTGGGGTGCCTGGCTGGTCACCCTGGGTGCTTACATGATGAATACATTGAACTTTACCGGCGCGCAGGTGGGTTTGGTCTATGGAGCGAAAGGCATTGCCTGCATTCTAATGCCCAGCATTGTGGGCATTATTGCTGATCGCTGGGTGAAAGCTAATATCCTCTATGCCTGCTGCCACCTATTGGGTGCTGTTGCATTATTAATCGCTGCTAATGTTTCAGTCCCTAATTTAATGTTTTTTGTCATGTTATTTAATGCCATGGTCTATATGCCGACGATTGCGCTATCCAATACTATTTCCTATGTTTGTCTGGAGAAAGCAGGGCTGGATACGGTTAAAGATTTCCCCCCAGTACGTGTTTTTGGCACTATCGGTTTTATTTTTGCTATGTGGGCCATTAGTTTATCGGGATTCGAACTGAGTAATGTTCAGCTTTATATTGCTTCAGGTGCTGCGTTGCTATTAGCTATATATGCCTGTTCACTGCCAAGCTGCCCGACTTCAAATGTTAAAAAAGACCGTTCGTGGGTTAATCTGTTAGGCCTTGATGCATTTGTATTGTTCAAGCAAAAGAAGATGGCTATTTTTTTCTTATTTGCCATGTTACTAGGCGCTTCATTGCAAATCAGCCACACTTTTAGCAGCCCATTCCTGCATGATTTTGCCAAAAACCCCTTTATCAAGATAGCCTGGTGGTCCAATATCCATCGATATTATTATCGATGGCGCAAATTGCCGAAGTCTTTTTCATCCTAACTATTCCATTCTTCTTGTCTCGCTTTGGTATTAAGCGCGTCATGATGATCAGTATGGTCGCTTGGACTTTACGCTTCGCGCTATTCGCCTATGGCGATCCATCGGCAAGCGGTATTGTTCTGTTGCTACTATCAATGGTTGTTTATGGCTGTGCCTTTGATTTCTTTAATATTTCTGGTGCAATTTATGTCGAAAAAGAGGTAAGTCATAATATTAGGGGCAGTGCTCAAGGGCTGTTCATGACTATGGTTAACGGTGTCGGCGCATACGTTGGTGCTATTGCCAGTGGGCATGTTGTTGATTATTTTACTGCGGACGGCGTCAAAGACTGGAATAGTATTTGGCTTTCATTTGCTGCTTACACACTTATTTTGCTGGTTATTTTTGTCTTTGTTTTTCAATATAAACATGTCGCTACGGAGATGAAAGAACGCCAGTTATCGCATTGATGATAGTGTCTATTCTGTTTAACCCTTCAGGCTTATGTAGATATTTTCTTGTTATCGTAACGTTAATCTGGCTGGGGGAGGGGCGACCCTCCTCCTCGGATTCATATTGTATAAATAATTTGATTGGTATCACCGATCGATTTTTTATTTCTAAGCTATCAAAACGATTATCTTTCGAGTGAGTTGACAAGATATACTGGCTAGCGGCATAACATCCATAGAAAATGTATGGGTTTATTTTATTTCTGTGCCAGACTCATAAAAAATTATTTTTAGTTGACCATGTTGTTGGTATGGCTATTAACATCAATAAATTTGAAAGAGTATTCATGTACTTTGATGTTATCAAGAATATCCGTCTTGGCTTTAAATCAAGGTAATCTGCTGTCACAAAAGGGAATATAAAAAGACGGTCAAAGCGTATGAGCCAATAACTGTATACGGTGGCAAGCGCAATGTCCTTTTTATGACAAAGAATTTTTACAATGTGTGTAAGAAAAATCCGACAATGTTGGTGGCGGTATTCCCATATACTTTTACTTCTTAGTGTTGTTTAATTGCCATATTGAATTTTCAATGATCGAGGTCATATTTGACAATCTACATTGTTCATAGTTGAGAGGTTTATGTTGATAGATGAAATAAATATTTTAAATTTAGAATTTCCTTCAGATATATGTACTTCCCTCAATCATCGAAGTTTGAGTAAAGTTAGTTCTATCTCTCGGGTTTTAACTTTTCACTTATCACATTACTGAGCTTCTCAGTGAAAGAGTGACAATCGCAAAGATAAAATTCTGCTGATGACTATTTGTCATCAGCATTTCTATTCAAAATTTGTTCAGCCCATCCTGACTAAGGATAGTGAGTAAAAATAAGGGACATTTAAAATGTTAAGTGTAGCGATTACAACCCAAAATGCTTTCTATGAGTTAGGTTTGCATTCTCTACTCCAGAAGGTTTTTAATAAAGATGGCGTTGAGGATTATTTATTCCTTAATCCGCATGAAAAAAAATCGATACACCTGGCCAATGTGATATTTAAAGATTTTATGGTGATCGTCAATATATACCAAGAAAGTGGGTTTATCGCGAAGTGCACCAGTAGTGGTCATACTCCGATGATGACAGTCAACATTCCTTTTAATAGCAGTCAGCTCGATATCTATGACATTATCTCTAAAATCAAGAAAATTTTGGCTATTGCACGCCTTAGTCACTGCAATATGATGAACAGCGATATATTTAGACGGTTAGGGCTTAAGAATTATATCCAGCTTTCTATCACTGAAAGTCGAGTGGTAGAATTAACTGGGCAAGGTTATACGATTACAGATATTTCAAATATACTTGAACGTTCTGAAAAAACAGTATTAACCCATCGGAGAAATGCGATAAGAAAACTGGGGGTGTTAAATCGCGTAGAGTTTTATAATTATGCATCACATATGAAAAACTATAGCAACAAAGAAGCCGTTTTCATTTGTATCTGATTTGCAATGTATTGCCCGAAACGATATATCACATACTGTTTTTTCGGTAAACTGCCTTAACTCCCCCATTTGGTAAAATTATCACTTCACGCTATATTGGACAATATCGCGTGAAGTGGTTTTTGGCTGATATTAACGAGCTGATACAACTTTTGGATTGAAGCTATTAATAATTTGTACGTAATGCTTGCGTTGATGTTCAGTAAATTCACCTCCGGCAGTTGTCAAAGTGAAAATCAGTACGACACGATTAGCTGGATTTGAGATGGCATGATGCGGCAGTAATACGATAGATTGTACTTGGCGAGTAATTTCCCCATCTTGCAAGAAATTGTTTGCCACTTGTACTACGGGCAGTTTCGCTGGGCCAAGCTCATGTTTGAGTAATTTTCCCTCAATTTGAAATCCAGGTAATTTATTGCGTAATGCTTCCATCTCTTTTTCACAGAAATCTTCCGGTGTTTGTTCTTCATCTAATAAAGCACGGTTAATGATAATGGTATATTCGTGGTTATCAGGATCTCTGAACATTAAGATATTCACTGACTGATCCAGAACCGGGGCCGTTGTCAGAAAGGTGCCCTCAAAAATAGAATAAGTAGAAGAATTAGCATTCATTGGATTTTAAGCTCCCGCATTTTTGTTATGTATTGGTAATAACAGCACTTCAACGCGCCGATTTTGATCTTGTCCTGCTGGTGTGTCATTTGATGCGACCGGTTCTAATGCTCCCATTCCTCGGATAATGAAATCTTCTTTTGCAAGTGCGCTGTTTTTGATTAGCCAGTCCCGTACTACAACTGCGCGTTGTTCGGAAATTGTCATATTGAATGAAGCACTGCCGGTATTATCCGAATGACCGATAATGAGAACTTTTCTGCCTTGATGCTGCTCTACCAGAAGTAACAAGGATGCCAAAGTTTCGTTTGTTTGCGCATTGGGCTTCAGTTTTATGCTATTTGAATCAAACATTGGGGCCATTTGGGTAGAGCTAAACGCAGGGATATCTTGATAACTTTCAATTTGGTGATTTATTTTATTTAATAACGGTGCACATTGAGATAGCCCCCAACGTGTAATATTTATTATATTCAAGCAGTTAGAGTATGTTCTGGCCTTGTCAGTTAACTTCGCAATATTATCTGTAATATGTTGCATGGATATATCGCTCATATTGCCCAAAGTTGCCATCTGTTGGTTAAATTGGTCATGGCGAGTTTTTTCTTGTGATAAAGAATAGGCCATGTGTACTGCTAATAGCACGGTGGCAAAACCCAAACTCCATAACCATCTCGGTGGTGTTGGGGTTTCAATAACAGTCGATTTGACCACTGGGGCTATCTGTGGTTTTCGCCAATTAATCACTTCCGGGAAAGGTGGTCGTGATAGGGATGAGGCCAAACCAGGTAAAATTCCCAATGTTTTTTCCAGCCATACTGACCAGGCACCATGTTTGATAAACCCTTTTCCGTTATCGGACAAAATCACATCAGTCAGCTGTAATGATGTGTGGGAAAAGAGATTTTTTAAGCTATTTGTCACGCCAGATTCGTTTAACCAAATAAACAGATTATGTGCAATTGCGTGACGCTGGGATGAGAACGCCGTACTGCTAGTATCTTGCGACTCAAGTTTTTGGCTCAATGCTTGGAAAGCAGCAGTAATATCGATCTCTTTTTTATTGGCGAGATTAATATTTCCAGTCCAATACGCATTATCAGGATTATGGCTAAGACGTTCCTCACTTAACTGAATATAGATAGCAAACACGCAGGTGAGGGGAGTTTGCAGGGATAAGGTCGAAAAACTGTTCTGCCATTTTGTTAGTTGTGAAATGATAATTGATGTATTTTCATACACATCAGGCAAGAATGGGAAAAAAGCCGATACTTGCGCAGATGGGTGATGTGTCGCTATATGTTTGAGCCTTTTTTGCAATGATTCCGGATCGGGGATTAAGATCCAAATGGCCTGACTGGAAAAACGCGTATTATCGGCAGCTCCCGGATGACTAAACCATTTGGCGGCATAGGGGCCAAGAATCAAAATGACGGTATTCCCCTGATGCGCAGTTTCTGCAACCACCGGTTGAGGGGGTTGTTGTGGTTCTGGCGGAGATGGTTCTGGTTTAAGGGTGTAATGTTGCCATACTGTGAGCACCAATAGGGCGAGGAAAGTAATAAAAATAGCATTATTCCATAACGTATTTTCATACAAAGCCAGACTTGCTATCAATACGCCACAGGTTGCCAACCAGAGCAGTAATAGCGACTTATTTAATTTGAGCTTAAACATTTAAGACAGATCACCTAAATAACGAGAGCACCAAAACCAAAACGCACCGAGCGATAGCAGAGCGGTAAAGAGAGGTAAGCCTAACGATCGCCAAATTCGACGTGGCTCAGATGCAGGTTCTATTTCGAGAAGTTCCTCATTGTGGCCTGTTTCCTCCGGCTCTGGCTCCATGTGAAGATCATCGTTATCCATAACCAGATTAGGAGGTAATAACTTATGACCATACTGCGCAAATAATTGCTGCGATTTCACATCACGGGTGGGCAAATTACGCGAGAGGACAAGTATTTTTAGCGCATATTGGCAGATAACTGCATCATCGCTATTTAATAACGCTTCCAGGCTGACATTATCAGCAGGAGCAGGCGTACTGTAGCCATAGAAATAGTCTAATAATAAATAGCTATCCCAACTTAACCCCTTATCTTTAATTGTATTTTCAGTGCGTTTATCCAAATAGTGGCAAAGCAGATGACATAACCTGTCGACTTCGATGGGAGGATGTTGTTCTGATTTCAGTGTGAGGCAAAATGCCTCGATTTGCGCAATCAGTTTTCGCTGGAAGCCGGATAACGACGGAATAATGCCATTAAAAGATAATAAGGTGTCGATGCTTAAAATCTGTTTGAAAATGTCTTCGCTTTTCACCAGGGTTTCTCCACAACATCACCCCAACCCTGCAAGCGAATATAAGGACATATTCTGACAGAGCGTGGGTTTGAATCCGTTTCGGTATTAAAGGCCAGTTTTAACTCAAAGATTGAGTCATCGGTTTTGGTAATGATTTTCTTCATATTGCTGATATCAACATGTTCAGCCATAACTTGAGCGTTTTGCGCGTTATAAACACCGATGTGCCACCATTCCACATCTTCACGGGTGAAATCGGCTTCATGCTTTTCTATTTTTAGCGTTTTTTTATTGACCAGAATTAAGGATTCTAACCACTGCTCGTGGGCGGTTGGGAGATCAGTGAAATAGCTCACTTTGTGGGTACCGACGACATCCGGATGCACAGCTCGCTTGCTAAAATTAACCCCGAGGCGATATTCGAATTCTTGTAAGCTACGTTGTGAACCCAATGCATAGCAACCAAGTTCTGCGTTGCTTTGTTCAGTGCCCAGAAGAGTACGGACCCGGCTTTTAGCTATTTTGTCACGCTCCCACCAGGCCAGTTCCACCGCGCCAGATTTCTTGGCCTCATTATTGTGATCGGACCAAACTTTGCTGTGCTTGCTGCGAGTATAGAAATGCCACAGCAGAATTTTGTGCGGAGCGTAACAATCGTAGCCATGAGTAAATGCGCGGGCAGCCATGGCAATTTCTTCCCCCAGAAAGAAAATGTCGGGATCGTTGGCGACTTCACGGACAAAACAGCCATCGGTGAATATGAATCCAGCGGCTAAATACCCGCAGCGCACAGGTGCATTTTCGGTAAAAGGCGTGGACATCATTTGCACCATGCCTTCAGGGGTAAAAGTATTAAAAATCAGCCGACTGACATAATCTTTTCTGTTTTCATTCTCACCGGGCTCATAACCTGGGGGATAAGCGGATAATATTGGCTTAGGGCTTTTGTCTCGCAGGCTATTTAACATTGTGACCATTTCATGATCCCAGTGTTGAATAAATCGGCAATGGGAATCTATTTGCAAGAAATAGGTTTCATCCTGAAAGAGCCCTTCGGCCATATGCCTGGCCCAACAAGCCCCTTTGCTCTCATAATAATGCACAGCTAAAACCCATATATGCGCCTGGTTATATTCCAATTGATGCAATGGATAGCCAAGATGGGTTTGACTTTCTATCAGCCGCATTCCCTGATTAATGAAAGTATTGATGTCATTCTCATCTTGCCAGAAAACCGCAATATTGAGATTTTCGGGACTTTTAGCTGTATTTATCATGTCATGTAGCGTCGGGATCAATTCTGAATCCCGATAGCTCGCAATGCTCACAAAAATAGAAGATACAGACTGCATATATAATCCGTGTAAATTAACAGTGTTGCCGTAATGGGTTAATTAACTTGCAAAATAATTTCTGCGGCGGCGCTAAAGGTGCCGTTAGCGGGTTTAGCTGTGGCGGATACCGGTTCAAGAGTGGCTTTCCACTTAAATTCAGCCGGTGTCGCACTGGCGATATTGAGCTTTTGCTCCTTATCATTGCCATTGGGTGCCAGTAATTTCCCGCTACTGTCGCTGATTTTTATGCGCATCCGATCATCCTGACCATCCTTGTCTTTAACCTTGATATAATTCCCATCGGCAGTCGGGGTTTGTGTGGTAATGGCAGCGGTGGCTGAATATTGCCCATAATCAGTTTTACAGGTGATATCAAAATCCAGATTGCGCTCGACTCCGTTATTCAAGGTGCCTGAGGTTACCAGGCCAAAATCGACAATTTTTGTACCGTCAAAAGTACAGGATGGGGTGCTAATAATAGTGATTTGGCCAATAACCAGTTTTTGTGCGTAATTGGTTTCACTGTTGCTGTTCACCCAGTTGTAGGCGGCAGTGCCAGCCGGCAACACCAACTGACCCGAAGTATTAGTTAAGGAGAGTGTCTCCTTGGTTTTATATAACTCAATTCTAAAATAGGAGTTAGGGGGATAAGTCCAACGGCCAATTTCAGTGGTAAATGTCATTCCCCCGTTAGTATTGAACGTACCAAAGGCAGCACCATTACTCCACATAGGCTTAATGGCGATACCCTCGATATTGGTGGCAAATAATCCCTTACCCAAATCTGCCCCCAACAAGATGCCGACATTTTTGCCATAAGGGTTACCAATGGCGCAATCGACATAAGTCACTCTGGTCCCTTGCGTTGCTGAATCCGCCTCGGCAATAAACTTGGTGGTATCGGCGGGGGCATCTGCATCAACAGTGATCGTTAATCCAGGTATATTCATGGTTGATGGCAGAGTTCCGCCGTCTTTGCTTTCTGTATCAATGGTACAGATGGCGTGTGCTTGCCCCGCGATAACCGCGCCGAATGCCAATATAAAAAGCGTCCTTGTCATGGCTAACTACTCCTGTCCTGCATCAAGTTTAGAAATCAGTTCTGGTGGAATGATTTGCAGTAATTCACCAAAGCTTTTGCCAATGGTTTTCTCTGAAAATGACAATAGTGCGATCACCGGACTGCTAGGCTCGGTAGTCGCAAACCATTGGCGTACTTCAATGAGTCGGGATAACGCGTCCGCGCGATTTTGAATTCCTTTTGGCGCGATGGGAACTTGTGCCACAACGGCTATAGGCGGTGGCTGTTGTAATGATGGCTGTTGTAATGGTGGCATGTGTGGCGCAGGCCGATAAGTGGGAGTCGCAGTATCAGTGGGTACACTGGCTGCGGTGACTATTTCCTCAGGCTGCCATTCCGGGGCCGTTGTATAGACTTCAGTGGCCTCGGTCGCCGTAATATATTCAGGTGTTTCAAAGGCTGCGATAGGCGCAATATCGGCCATATTGCTTCCACCAAAGTGGCGTAACACCGCGGTCAATCTGACGAAGTCAGGGGTGACATCACCGAGAGAATGGCTAAGACGTGCGGTTAATTCCAACAGCAATGCATAAGCTTTTTGCAATGAGAGGATCGCGCTATCGGAACGGGCCTGCCAATCATGCTCAATGGCTTCCATAGTCGCTTCTTCCAGTGCACCTTCTTCGCGCGGGAACGAATGCGCTTTCTCAAGCTCTTTGACTGATATTTGCATTCCTGCGGCTTTGGGCAGGGGTTGGTTGCGAAAATCAGCAATAAAACCATCGATATCGTCTAATTCTGCAAAAGCATTGGCCCGCATGAAAGGTTCAAATTCGCCTTCATCAAGTAACTGTGGATGTAGATCATCCGGCCAGGCACTCAGACACCACAGTAGGGCTTCCAGCCCTTCCTGCACCGCACTTACGCCAATTTGACGCATTCGACAGCGCATCAGAATAATCAGTAACCGAATGTCACGGGCTTTACCTAGCAGCTCAAGGCATTTTCGCTCGGTATCGGTCCAGTTGGTAGGCTCAGCAACTTCAACAAAATTGCCGTACTCGGCGGTCAACTTGGGTTGCAGTTTTGTTTGCAGCATCAGAAATGCTGAGTCATATTCCAAACTTGGGCCGCAAGGATGATCACCCGGAATAGGTTGCATCAGGCGGTGATAATAACCGGTGCTATCAGCGATACTTGGTACACTCATGTTTCTTCCTTTTAACGCCATGGGTGGACGTCGTCTAATTTTTCACACTCGGACTTAGCCGTGATGCTGATGGGTTAATAACGGTGCATTTCGGGTTCAAAACTCATTCCACGTACGTTGGCTGAGACATCCTCTCGGGCTAACCAACTGGTGTATCCCAACTGGCTAGTGCCCTCCAACGTGGCGGTTGGAACCTCAGCGGCCGTTAATAGCAACTGCACTTCCCAGGCATATTCAAATCCGACAAAGTTACGCACCCATTCACGTAATACCGGTAAATCCTGTCCTGATGGGCTGAAACGCAAATACTGTTGCAGGCTGAGCGGCCCAAGTATCAGCTCGAATTTATGCTGTCGGTCTAAAACGGTGTCGCCCAGAATGGCACCGTCACCTAACAGCATCGCCGAGGCACCATCGCCCAATTGCGTCTGGTCACTTTTATCCAGAAAGATCCACTGTTGGGCGTATTCGACCATGCTGACCGGCACTTCAAAGTAGTATTGCAATGCGCCGACTAAGCCTTCGGGGTTACGTGCTTCACGAATAAGATGGGCGGATGAAGCCAGATGGGCATGTACCGGCAGCGCACTATGTGTCAGCTCCGCTGGGTCTAAACCGGCCAGGCTGCCGATATAAAAAGAGAATTTCTCATCATGTTGCCTGTCAAGCGAAGCGGTGTCCTGAGAGACAAACCATGCACGATAGAGCTGTGATAGCGCCCGATGATGAAATAGATCGGCAAAGTCGGTCAGCGTATGGTCATGCAACTCAGCACGGGTGTAAGCCAGTTCAGTCATTTGCAACGGCATCGCGCCGTGCGGCCCCCAGATACCCAGACCAAAAAGCTGTAGGTCCATCTTCCCGTCTTTCATTTCAACATGGGCTATCTCACGTGGTGAGAACGCCATATTGGCACTTTGCCCGATACGGAAGGTTTCCTGTTTCGGCAGCATAGCTTTAGCGGGAGCGGGCATATCGGGAGTTCGGGCCGCATTAGCCCGCATCATGCTGATAAAACCGGCATTCCAGGGCTCAGCTTGCTGGTACCAGGTATCCAGATTGAGTTGGCTCTGCTGCTGTATGCTGTCGTCGGGTTGCATCACAGCACTCCCCGGCGACCAGGACGGGCTTTCCACTGACCGACACGTCCTCTTTGCATCGAGTGCAATTCAGTCTCGGTAAACACATTAATCGCGGCGTGGCGTGCCAAATAGTTTTCCATGATCAAGCCAAACAGATAGGGGCTGATGCCGGAGAACCCTTCTTCATCAACGGTCAAGGTGCAACAGATCCCACGACCATACACCAGTAAGCCGTTACCGGGCAGTCGTCTGATTACCGGCTCGCTTTTGCAACCAACCAGTGCATCGATTTGTGTATTCGATTCAAGATCTGAGGCGCTAACAAACAGACGTAGCATGTTACGTAGCGACTCCCCCCCATTAGCATGAGTCATATCGGATAGCGGCAAGTAGTTGAAACTGAGCTGACGGATTAATCGCCAGGCTGATTCATCTATCGCAAAAGGTGCTCGAGGGGGGCTGGGCTGAAATACAAAGTGCGCGCCGTGTACTGGAGCTGAATCCGACATGGTTAATTCAAAATTGCCATTACTGGTAATCAATCGCGGCAGATCTCGGTTAGTTACCTGCGCCTCAATGGATAAATACCGCAGGTTATCGCCGTAGGGCGCTTCTTGTTGATCAACCAGCGAAACGAAGACCTCAGTACTGGCATAAGGCGTACGAGTGTCATATTTACGCTTATTGTTCTGACTCGTTCTGGGCTTACGGGTAATGGAAAAATAGCGACCAAAATTACCATTGTCACAATGGCGCGTTTGGTAGAGGGGGTTAAATACCACCTCTTTACTGGTTTCCGCTTGTTGACCAAAGACTTTAGTGATGGAGAAAACTTCGTAATCGAGCGGTCGGCTTCGGTCTGGCACCACGTGAAAGTCATTCAGTGCACGATTAATCTCAATCTTGTCCATGCGCTTCTGGAATAGATTAATCACCGGGGTGCAATTCAAGAGGAAGCGAGAAGGAGCAACATGACTCACCAGCTCCTGTGGCAACCGGTCCAGTAAGATAATAATCTCCGCTTCGTTGGTGTGATTATTGCGCAGACTTTTGGACAGCTGAGTCAGTGTGAAAAAATAGAACCGCTGGCGGCAGGTGAAGTATTCCTGCATCAGGTTATGGCCATGAAAAATATTCCACGACAGTGGCAACAGGCTTTGATCGGGGCTTAACCCCTCAAAAGCAAGAGCGTCATTGCTTATCACGGTATCTTCAGCTGTCACGCCGTGCCCTGCACGGATGATAGTTGCAACATGGCTGGCATGCAGAAGTTCAAAGATGTGAGAGACGATCCTCTCGTCGCCATTGATATAGATAGGCAGACGGTCCAACCCTGCTAGCTGCGAAAATTGCAGGTCGCCGACCAGTTTTAACTTAATGCGCAAGGCACCCTTGAGCCGATGATAGGCAATACGGTGCTTTTCCAGATTAGGCATATCGGGAGGAATGGAGCTTAGGCGCGCTTCTGTTATCTCCAGCGGCCATAACCCAACATCTTGCCCACTGCGAAATTCACAACGGGTCGTTTCACCTGGGGCAATATGGGTGAAAAATGAACTGCCACGAGGAACATTATAGCCCTGAGTCAGATCACCCTCTTTTAGGTTTGGCTTAAGTTGAATCACTCCCATTGAAGGAGTGGGGGAGTTGTAATTGGGATAGACAATATCCAGCAAGCGCTGAGTAAATTTAGGGAATTCGGCATCCAGCTTAATTTGTGTTCTGGCAGAGAGAAAACAGAAAGACTCGATCAGGCGTTCGACATAGGGATCGGCAACTTCAATCCCGTGCATGCCTAAGCGGCCCGCTATTTTAGGATGCTTATCTGCGAATTCCTGCGCCATTTCGCGCATAAAAGTCAGTTCTTTATTATAGTAATCAAGAAATTTGTGATCCACTTACTGCCTCAGTTGTTATGTCAGCTTTATTTCGCCTAATCAGTCGAATCGTTTTTGTTGATATTCACTTATTCGGATTTAACGTATTCAGCGATAACGAAACAACAGTCTTATCAATTTTGTATTTACATGTTGGAATAATAAAATTCATCTCCATCCAATGTATTTATTATGTGGATGAAAATTTCTAATAACTATTATTTAAATCCTGTTTAATAGGTAAATTATTACATGCAAGGGTTTTTGGCTCAATACTCTTTAAAATCCAGATAACTATTCCATAGGCGCTTTTTCTTGAATATTCAATACAAACAATGCGTTAAATTGTTATTGATATGTGACTTTAGGACTTTGTTATGGGCGGAATTCCTAATTTAGTTCAGGCGTTATTTCATCTTCTTCTCGCTTTCCTTCTTATTTGTAGGAATTTTCGTATTATCAAAAGTGAAATATCCCACAATGACTGTTTTTGGTTTTTGGATATATCAATGTGTTTGTTGATATTAGTTTGAGCAAAATTCTTAAAATGTACAATATCGAATAAATATACTTTCGTTTTTTATTTTACCCCTTTACTCTTAGCCCCACAAAAGTTCGTGGCGTAATAATAATGACCTCGCGATGCTCTGCAAATACGCATAAACATATAAGCTGATATACACATGTAGACATAAATACATGCAGGTGTGAATACAGTTAAAAAGACCAGGATAAACAACGTGGCTATTACAAGGAAAAATCTTTTCGGCAAACTGGATGCCACTCTTTTCAAAGGTATTGAAAGTGCCACAACAATTTGTAAATTGCGTGGCAACCCTTATGTTGAGTTGATTCATTGGGTGAACCAACTTTGGCATCAAGAAGATAACGATCTTAAACATATTGTTCGCTATTTTGCTGTCGATGTAGATGCTTTTGAACGTGGTCTGGCTCAAGCACTTGCTCGTTTGCCCGTCGGAGCGACCAGCATTTCAGATTTTTCATACCATATCGAATTAGCCATCGAACGGGCATGGGTGTACGCCAGCCTGGAATGCTTAGATACCCGTATTCGCAGCGGACATTTGTTACTGGCAATGCTAACCAATATGGAATTGCGCCGGGCACTGTTGGCTATTGCTCCAGAAATGGAAAAAATTCCACTGGAGCATTTGAGCAGCGATTTTAACTTTATTACGCAGGCATCGCCGGAAACCAATGAAGCGGCCACCGATGGTAGCCCAATGTATGACGGCGCATTACCGGGTGAAGCCAGTAATGCTATTAACGGCAAAAGTACCGCCACATTGGCGCAATACACCACGGATCTGACTGCATTAGCTCGTGAAGGCAAGATAGATCCGGTACTGGGGCGCAACCATGAAATCAGTACGATGGTGGATATTTTACTGCGTCGTCGCCAAAACAACCCGTTGCTCACCGGCGAAGCTGGCGTGGGTAAAACAGCCGTAGTTGAAGGTCTGGCGTTGGCCATTGTAGCGGGTGAAATGCCTCCAGCGCTGAGTCAGGTGAGTCTGCTAACCCTGGATGTTGTGGCTCTTTCGGCGGGTGCCAGCATGAAAGGCGAGTTTGAAGCACGCCTGAAGAATGTTTTAGACGAAGCAATGGCTTCACCAACGCCGGTCATCCTGTTTATAGATGAAGTTCACACTCTGGTCGGTGCAGGGGGGAATGCAGGAACCGGTGATGCAGCTAATTTACTCAAACCGGCACTGGCGCGCGGTCAGTTGCGCACCATCGGCGCGACGACCTGGAGTGAGTTTAAACGCCATATTGAAAAGGATCCGGCGCTAACTCGTCGTTTCCAGGTCCTTCAGGTCGATGAACCTGATGAAGATACGGCCATTTCGATGCTGCGTGGATTGACTCCGGCGTTAGAGAAACACCACGGCGTATGGATCATGGATGAAGCCTTGCAAGCTGCGGTGCGATTATCGCATCGTTATATTCCTGCGCGCCAGTTACCGGATAAAGCGATCAGCTTGCTTGACACCGCTTGTGCACGTGTTGCCGTGGCACAATTCTCACAACCGGCAGAATTGCAGCAATTGACTTTCCAGAGTGAAACCGCGCAAACCGAGTTGTCATCGCTGGAAAAAGCCCGACATTTCGGCAAAGGGCAGGACGATCGCGCAGCACTGTTAGAAGCTACGATTGCTCAGCACTCGGAAGCGGCAAACAAACTTGAACAACGTTGGCAGGCAGAGCGTGAATTGGTCACCGCCATTACGACTACGCGAACGGCGCTGTATGAACTGGTGTCGCAACCCACGCCTGATGAAGAAAAACGCCAGCAGCATCAGCAGCAATTGGCGCAACTGGAAGAGCAATTATTGCTTATTCGCAGTGCGCAACCATTGGTGCAAGCTGAGGTTAATGCAACCGTGATCGCTAACATTGTTGCAGATTGGACCGGGATTCAAGTAGGGCAAATGCTCAAAGACGACATTCGTGCCGTGATGGAGCTGCCGCAACGTCTCGAAGAGCGAGTGATTGGTCAGCCGCATGCGTTAGTCCAGTTGAGCGAAAATATTATGACTGCACGTGCGGGGATGGCAGACCCAAGGAAACCGCTGGGCGTCTTTATGTTGGTTGGCCCTTCCGGTGTGGGTAAAACAGAAACGGCGTTGGCCATTGCGGAAAGTATGTATGGTGGTGAGCAAAACCTTATCACGATTAATATGAGCGAATACCAAGAGTCACACACGGTTTCCTCATTAAAAGGTTCGCCTCCGGGCTACGTGGGATACGGCGAAGGTGGTGTATTAACCGAGGCAGTGCGGCGTAAACCTTATAGTGTTGTGCTGTTAGATGAAATTGAAAAAGCACATTCAGATGTCCATGAACTGTTCTTCCAGGTATTTGATAAAGGCCAGATGGAAGATGGCGAAGGGCGGTTTATTGATTTTAAGAACACTATTTTGCTGTTAACCAGCAATGTGGGTAGCGAATTATTAAGTAATTTATTTGCTGATCCAGATACTGCTCCCGATCAAGATGGAATATTAAGTGCGTTGCAACCTGAATTGCTGAAAGTATTCCCCGCCGCATTTTTGGGTCGCGTCACTGTGATCCCTTATTTGCCGCTCCAGCAGAGCGCGTTGCAGCATATTGTTCGATTACATTTAGATCGTATCGGCCAGCGTTTGCAGTCTCAGCATCAGCTGACGTTGCAATACAGTGATGTGGTCGTTGACGATGTAGTTAGCCGTTGCTCAGTAGCAGAAACCGGCGCCCGTATGCTTATTCGTTATATTGAACAGAATATTACACCTGAAATTGGCAAGTTTATTTTACGTGACCACGACGCAATACCTAATCAGATTGTGTTCGTCGATAAAGTTGAAAATAAATTTACGATTTCTGTGCAGAATGAAAAAGATAAATAACAAAAGACATCAAGTTTAACGTTGTCTGCTGGATAGTTTATCTCAAAAAGGAATTTGCTGTTTCTTGTCAAAATGAAAGGCAAAAAAGAATAGGGCGTATCTGTTTATACAGATGTTAACTATATGTGTTGTATTTAAATAATTTAATTGGAAAGTAAACTAAAGGATGAAAGTTATGCGTAAAGTAAATCTGGCTGTATGTGCACTGGCTTTGGCTGTTTCTTCAACAACTGCTTTTGCAGCCTCAAATGGTACTGTTACCTTCAACGGTTTGTTGCAAGATGATACTTGCCAGATTGAAACGGGTACTGAAGATGTGCTGGTAACTCTGCCAACGCTTTCTACTAGCGTTCTGGCAAAATCTGGTGATCAAGAGGGTTCCACAAACTTCACTATTTCTGTCGTGGATTGCCCAGCAGCTGTGACCAAAGTTTCTGCTCACTTCAACGCAATCAACAGTGACGGTGTCAACCCAACTACCGGTAACCTGACCAATAGCACTACTGGTGGAGCAACTGGTGCTGAAGTACGTCTTTATAACCTGGATAGCACTAGCTCACAAATCCGTGTAGGTGATACTGGTGCAGCATTTGATGTGACTCCAGGCACTGGTGCTGATCCTAAAGGTACCACGACTCTGTCATACGCCGGTGGTTACTATGCAACGGCTAAAACCACTCCTGGTATCGTGACTGCTAAAGTTCAATACGTACTGTCTTATAATTAATCACTCGTTGAGTGATAGGTTTGCGACCCAACTGTAATTGGGTCGTCATACCAAAGTAGTGATAACAACTTGTTGCTAAGGTTACAACAGGATTCATTGGTAACGAGTTGTTATATCACCAGACGTACAGCTTTAACTTATTATTATTTGGTAACGCGATGTTTTATAAAACGATTATTTTAGTGTTGTCGCTGATGGCTGGCAACATCCCAACGTATGCAGCTATGACCATTAGTGGCACACGGGTGATATTCCCAGCGGCTCAGAAAGAAGTCAACGTACGCACGAATAATAAAGGCACGGAGCCCGCGTTAGTACAGGTCTGGGTTGATGATGGAAATAGTAATGCCAAAATAAATAATGTCACCGTTCCCTTTATTGTGACACCGCCGGTATTTCGTGTTGAGAACGGTAAAGGGCAAAGTGTCCGTATGATTTATAATGGCATGGCCTTACCGCAAGATAAAGAATCGGTCTTTTGGTTTAACATGCTAGAAATACCAGCAGTGCAAAAAGACAGTGCTGATAAAAATAAATTGGAATTGGCTTTTCGTACCCGAATTAAAATTTTCTATCGGCCAACATCGTTAAATAGCAACAGTGCAGAACAAGCTGAAAAGCTGCAATGGGAATTAGTTAACGATAGTCAAAAAGGTCAGGGCGTAAAAGTAACAAACCCGTCGCCTTATTATTTTTCCTTTGATTCAGGCAGTGTGACTGCTGGCGGGAAAAAAGTTGAACTGAAGACAGATATGCTGGCACCACTTTCCACTTCGGTATTTTACCCGAACAGCAAAGCTTCAGGTATTTCAGCAATGAGCTACAAGTTATTAAATGATTACGGTGCAGCGATTGATGGAAATATATCTTTTGCACAAGGTAAAGGAGTGGTTGTTAAAAAATAATAAAACGCTGCGTGGGCAAGGATAAGCGTGTCGGATAGGAAACCGGAGGCTCTTGCTGTGAAATGGCAGGTAAGCCGTAGGGTATTAAAGGGAGCTTTTGCTCGTGAATCATTTATGTATAACGCGCTACTTACAAAATAAAATCGATAGATTAGTGAATTTACCTTACAAAAATTCATTGGGCTTTACGTTAACAATTATAAGTACGACCTTGTTCTTACATAAGAGTGTGATAGCGGCACCATTAGTAAATGAAAATAATGAGACTGAAATTACCGCAGTGGAGTTTAATCCTGATTTTATTCGCGGCTCAGGAATTGATGTAGCACGGTTTATGAATGAAAACCCGGTATCCCCCGGAGTTTATGATGTGATGGTTATCGTTAATGGCAAGATGAACGGAAAGCATAGTATTCGCTTTGAATCCGTTGCCGGCGAGTCCACCGCAGAACCCTGTTTTAAATTGGAACAGCTTGATGCATTGGGTCTGAGAATAGAACTGAATGGTTCGACCAAGATAGCGAATGATGTAAAAGAAGCGGCGAAAGATCAGTGCTACAACTTAAGAGATTTAATTAAAGGCAGCAGTACGCGTTATAACTCAGGGGACTTTGAACTTTCAATCACTGTTCCACAGTTTAATTTAGTGAAACATCCGCGTGGCTATATTAGCCCCAGTTTGTGGGATGCTGGTGCCCCAGTCGGTTTCTTGGATTATAACAGCAACGTGTATGGCGTTTTTAACGGCAATAGAGATGACGGGGCAAAGTCGAACTCCTATAACGCCAACATTGGCTTGATTACCGGTCTCAATCTTGGTGAGTGGCGGTTAAGAAAACGTCTTAATACCCGTTGGAACAATGATGGTGGTGCGCAAACTCAGAATTTATATGGTTTTGCGGCCACGGATGTCACCTCGCTGAAGAGTCAGTTAACTCTGGGGGATAGTGATACCCGTGGGAGTTTATTTGAGGGATTCGGTCTACGGGGTGTTCAACTGGCATCCGATAACCGAATGTTAGCGGAAGGGATTCGAAATTACTCACCGGTGATACGAGGAGTGGCGGAAACCAACGCCAGAGTCACGGTGACTCAGCGTGGACAGACGATATATGAAACAGTCGTTACGCCGGGGGCGTTCGAACTAGCTGACATCGGCACCATGTCATACGGTGGTGATTTAGAAATGACGGTGACCGAATCTGATGGCCGTACCCGTAGCCAAAGAATTCCGTTTTCAGCGCCGCCGATGTTGCTTTACCAAGGTGTATCCCAGTTTGATATCGCTGCTGGCCGATTGAATGATAATACGGTAAATGCGAGTCCGACGATTGTACAAGGCGCGTATTACTACGGTCTTGGCAACACTTATACGTTGTATAGCGGAGCGCAGCTGGCAGAGAATTATAGTTCGGTGGGGATCGGTAACGCATTTAATACCCAAATTGGGGGGATTTCATTTGATGTCACCCACGCAAGAAGTGAATTGAGTGGTGACCATCGCTCATCAGGTAATAGTTACAAAGTTGACTATACCAAATACGTTGGCGAGACCGATACCAACCTGACGTTGGCGGCATACAGATACTCATCCAACGGTTTTTATACTTTTAGGGAAGCGAGTCAGGATCACTACGGCAGCATAAATGCTAACAGCGCTTTTGATTCTCGTACTCGCAACCGTTTATCGGTGAGTGTTTCCCAGCGGGTCGCTGACAATATGTCGCTGAACCTGAATAGTAGTTTTTATAGTTACTGGGGAGGGCAGGATGCGTCGCAGCAGTATGCCGTGACCTTTAATCATTCGTTGCGTTATTTTTCTTATGCGCTGACGGCAATGCGAACCAGTAATAGCAGCTATATCAGTAGTTATGACAACAGCAGTAATAACGATTACCAAAACAGTTACATGGCGTCTATTAGCATCCCATTGGGTGGCAGTATCGTGAAGCGACCATTGTTTAACACCTTGTATTCAATGGCCAGCCATGATGATGCAGGTAATACGCTAGTGCAGATGAATGCCAGTGGTAGTCAGGGTGAGCAGAGTGAGCTGGGTTATGGTGTCGGGACGTCGTACAGCAGTGGCAATGACACTGCTGCGAGTAAGACGGTGACAGGTAACATGAGTTACAAGACCGGAGTAGGCCAGTACGGGATGACGGCATCAGCGAATAACAGCTCTTCTCGCCAGTTGTCTGCCTCTGCCAACGGTAGTGTAGTGGCTCACCAGGGAGGAGTGACTATCGGCCCACGGCTTGGCGATGCACCTTTTGCCATCGTACATGCTGAAGGCGCTGCGGGAGCTAAGTTGTTTAACGGTAACGGAGCAACAATTGATAGTCGTGGCTATGCCATTATGCCGTCGATGACTGCATACCGTGAAAATACAGTGGCGATTGATTACAAAGAATTACCTGATTCGGTAGATGTGCTGGAGAGTCAAAAAGTAGTAGTACCGAGAACAGGAGCAATGATCCCGGTCGCGATGAAGACCATTACTGGCGCACCATTAGTGCTTATCGTCAGGGATGAAAATAAAGAGTTTCTCCCTATTGGTACGGATCTATTGGATGCGGATGGTGTGAGTCAGGGGATTGTCGGGCAAGGTGGTATGGCATTTATTCGCGGTTGGGGGACAGGTTCACAACCCCTGCAAGTCATCAGTAATGGTGGTAAAGATAAATGCCGTATTCACTCAGGCACGGAAGCAAATGCTACAGCGAAGACAGAAAGTACTCATATAACACAGTTGGAGGTGGTATGTCTTCGTGGTTAAAAAGTAATGTTGTACTGAAACTTTTAACGTTTTTGCTGTTGCTGGCTGCGGCTTTTATCGCGCGCCAGCCCGCTCAGGCAGCCAGTGCATGTGCAGGAGCGGCAGATTGTAAAGTTCAGGTTTCATTTACCGGTGAGTATCTGGAAGATACCTGTGAAGTCAGTATTGATGGCGGTTCTTCTTCAGAGTCAGTTTTATTACCGACTTTGTCGACCAGCGAATTAAAAACTGATAAAGCAGAAGCGGGTAAAAAGCAATTTCAAATTGCGCTGAATAAATGTCCGGTAAATAGAACAGTGTCATTACGCTTTATAGCTGCTGGCGCTACCATGCCGGACGCAATAACCGGAAATTTACAGAATGAAGTGGCTGATGATTTCAGCAAAAGCGCGCAAATCAGATTAAGTAAAGCTGCAGGGCAACAAATGGTGGTTGGCGATGAAAATAGTGTACAGGAATATGTTATTTCCAGTTCTGGTGCAGATGTCACACACTATTTTTTAGCGGGTTATTATGCAAAAGGTACGAATACGGTAACCCCAGGGCAGGTTAGAGCAACTGCTGGTATTGAGTTGGTTTATAAATAGGGGAGCACGTTTTAGTATCATTTTTTACATTTGATCTCTCCAATAGCGGTTCAGGAAGCTTATTTCCTGATGATTTTACAATACGTTTTGAATAAAAGGCATATATGGTTAGTAAAAGTAATTCCCAAAAATTTATCGCTCGAAACCGAGCGCCACGCGTACAAATTGAATACGATGTGGAAATATATGGTAGTGAGAAAAAGGTTGAATTGCCATTCGTCATGGGCGTGCTGGCTGATTTATCCGGTAAGCCTCTTGAACCTTTACCTTCAGTAGCAGATAGAAAGCTGCTGGATATCGACATCGATAATTTCGATGAGCGTATGAAAGCAATGAAACCACGTGTTGCATTTGCTGTTAAAAATACGCTGACGGGTGAAGGTCAGTTGATGGTGGATATTACTTTTGAGAGCCTGAATGACTTTTCTCCCGATGAAATTGCCAAGAAAGTCGATTCTCTGTCTCAATTGTTAGATGCCCGTACTCAATTGGCAAACTTGCAAACCTATATGGATGGCAAGGCAGGTGCAGAGGAATTAGTAATGAAACTTCTGAAAGACAAATCATTACTGGCAACACTGGCATCCGCACCGAAAACAAAGCAATCCGCTGCTGATGCTCCACAGTAAGATTGATTAAGAAGAGAAAAACCATGTCCACTTTAGAAGCAAAAAATAAACCAGCCGCTGCTGCGACTGAATATAGCGACTTTAATTCGTTATTGACTAAAGAATTCAAGGCTAAGTCTGAGCAGACCAAAGCGGCAGTAGAAGGTGCCGTTAAAACATTGGCAGAGCAGGCGCTGGCTAATTCGGTAACTGTATCTGATGATGCTTATAAAAGCATTGCCTCTATTATTGCTGAGATCGACAGTAAATTGTCTGAGCAGATCAATTTGATCTTGCATCATCAAGAGTTTCAGTCTCTGGAAAGTGCCTGGCGTGGCCTGCACTATTTAGTGAATAATACCGAGACTGATGAGAAGTTGAGATTGCGTTTTCTCGACATCTCTAAAGATGAATTACGCCGTAATATGAAGCGTTATAAAGGTGTGGCGTGGGATCAGAGCCCATTATTCAAAAAAGTCTATGAAGAAGAGTACGGCCAATTGGGCGGCGAACCTTATGGTTGCCTGGTGGCGGATTACTACTTTGACCATACTGCGCCTGACGTTGATTTGCTGGCTTCCATCGGTAAGGTTGCTGCTTCTGCACACGTACCTTTTATCACGGGTGCCGCGCCGTCAGTATTGCAGATGGAATCCTGGCAAGAGCTGTCAAATCCGCGTGATTTGACCAAGATCTTCACACAGAATCTTGAGTATGCTGCCTGGAACTCACTGCGTCAGTCTGAAGACTCCCGCTATATTGGTCTGGCAATGCCGCGTTTCCTGGCGCGTCTGCCATACGGTATTCGCACTAACCCGGTAGATGCCTTCCACTTTGAAGAGACGACTGACGGTGCCGACCACGGCAAATATGTGTGGTCCAACGCGGCATATGCTATGGCGGTTAACATCAACCGTTCATTCAAAGAATATGGCTGGTGTACCCTGATTCGTGGTGTGGAAAGTGGTGGTGTGGTGGAAGGCTTGCCATGTCATACATTCCCAACTGATGATGGCGGCATTGATATGAAGTGCCCAACAGAAATTGCTATTTCTGACCGTCGTGAAGCGGAATTGGCGAAAAATGGCTTTATTCCACTGGTGCACAGAAAAAATACTGATTATGCGGCATTTATTGGCGCGCAATCATTGCAAAAACCTGCTGAATATTACGATTCAGATGCTACAGCTAACGCCAACTTGTCGGCACGTTTGCCGTACCTGTTCGCCTGTTCACGTTTTGCTCATTACCTGAAATGTATCGTGCGTGACAAAATCGGCTCATTCAAAGAGCGCGATGAGATGCAACGCTGGTTGAACGATTGGGTCATGAACTATGTAGATGGCGATCCGGCAAACTCTTCTATCGAGACTAAAGCACGCCGTCCGTTGGCCGCAGCTGAAGTTATTGTTGAAGATGTTGAAGGTAACCCAGGTTATTACCAGGCTAAATTCTTCCTGCGCCCACACTTCCAATTGGAAGGTTTGACGGTATCACTGCGCATGGTTGCTAAATTACCTTCACTGAAAGATGTTGCGTAATTAAATAGATAACAGCTGGGGCCGAGGAATAATATTTCTCTGTATCAGGTTAAAGAATATGGAAGTTACCTCTATTTAATGAGTATTTAGTGGAAAGTATGTGTTTTCGTGCAATGCATCGCGCGAGGCCTTACGTCATTCAAGGCATGATATTGAATGACGTTAAAAGAAGTGGTGTATAGGTAAAGTATTGTAATAGTCAATAATAAACTATTTGTAATGCTTATTTTCATAGGAAAGGGATGTGTTTTCGTAAATTTATTACGTGGGCCTTCCTACGCTTGATGTTTTTCATTAAGTGAAATTAATAGAAGTGCGAGAGAGGATTATTATGTCGCAAGATATGTTTATTAAAATTGATGGTATCGAAGGCGAATCTTTAGATGCTAACCACAAAAACGAAATTCAGGTGCTGGCTTGGAAATGGGATGTTTCTCAGCACTCAAATATGCACAGTGGTTCAGGCGGCGGTTCAGGTAAAGCAACTGTTTCTGACTTCTGTTTCACGCATTATATCGATAAAGCAAGCCCGAACTTATTGAGCTATTGCTTGTTGGGTAAGCATATTAAGAATATCCAATTCGTTCTGCGTAAAGCAGGTGGCGATCCACTGGAATACCTGACTATTAAATTTACCGATGTAATCATCACTCGTGTTGATATGGCCGGTTCTCTTGAAGATGAAACTCGTCCACGTGAAGAGATTCGTTTCTCATTCACCAAGATGACTCAGGACTACGTTATGCAGAATGCTGAAGGCCATAAATCTGGCGTTATTTCTGCTAACTACGATGTTAAAGCTAACCAGCAAAGCTAAGCAATGCTGTTTTAGACCAGACATCAAACTTGCCACTTTCGGGTGGCAAGTTTTCTCAGTGACGGAGTTTATCCGTAATAGGTTTTCACCCAGATATAGGTTTTATCCACAATAGATGTAACAGGCCTGATAGCAGCGCAGGTAATAGGCAAAGTGATGAATCTGCCGGTCACTATATTATTGTGGATAAAACTTAATGTTTTTATTTGATTAGGTTGAGTATGAAAAAAGATATCCGTTGGTTTAATCGGATTACACAATACTTTTTCGTGGCATTGGTCACGCTATTGGTCATGGCATGTAGCTCGAAACCTCAACCTGAACCGGTTGATAAATTGGCTGTCGAGCTGACTACGGCAAAAAATATCAATCCAAATGACAAAGGTGTCGCTAATCCGTTAAGGATCACCGTTTATACCCTGAAGAATACGGATGAATTTAAGTCGAGTGATTTCTTCACTATTACCGAAGAGGGCACACCATCTCTGAAAGAGCAGATGGAGAAAGTGTTTGACGGAATCATGCTGCCTAATGAGACAAAAACAATAGAACTGACGCTAAACAGTGGGGTCACTGCCATCGGCGTTGTAGCTGCTTACCGTGAAATTGAGCAGGCGGAGTGGAACGCGGTTTTTAGCCCGTTACCCAAGAAACGCGTGCAGCCCTGGTATAAAAAATGGTGGTCAGGGAAACAAAACGATCCGGTAGTCAAGGTGCGCGTTGAGCGTCTGTCAATATCAATCAAAGAAATGGACTAAGTCGTGAGAACTAACAAAGTCGTTTGGAGTGAGGGTCTTTTTCTTCGCCCGCAACTTTTTCAACAGCAAGAGCGGTATCTTGAATATTACGCTCATAAACGAGCCGCCACGATTACCCCATTCTTTTGGGGATTCGCGCAATATGAAATTGATCGCGAAGCGCTCTCCTATGGCAAGTTGGTACTGCGATCTGGCAAAGGGGTATTACCGGACGGTACGCCTTTTGATATTCCCGGTCATGCGGAACTGCCTGAGCCACTTACCATCACCTCGGATCATTTGGGCAAACTAATCTATCTGGCGGTTCCGTTGCGGCTGGATAACAGTGATGAAACTATTTTTGACGAATATGACATGAGTTCATTGGCGCGTTTTTATGCCTATGAAGCAGACCTCAGTGACACTAATGCTATTCGTCAGGGACCGAAGCCGGTGCAGTTGTCGCGGCTGCGGCTTAAATTGGTTTCTGAAAGCGAAATGACCGAATCATGGATTGGGTTGCCACTGGCCAAAGTCAGGGCGATTCAGCCTGATGGTAGCGTACTGCTGCATCTGGATGACTACATTCCTCCGGTGACGGGATACGCGGCGAGTTCACTGCTGTCAGAGTGGCTGACCCATCTTAATGGCTTGGTCAAAATGCGTGCCGATATGCTGGCTAAACGTCTGTCAAACAGTGATGGCAAAGCCAGCGCCAGTGCTGAAATTGTCGACTACTTGCTGCTGCAAATTTTTAATAAATACGAGCCAAGTCTGGATCATCTGCGCAATATTCCAGAATTACCGCCAATCGTGCTTTATCAAGAACTTGCCAAGTTTGCCGGTGAATTATCCACCTTTATTCGTACCAAAACGCGTCGGCCGCGCCCGGCGCCGGGATATGACCACGGGAAACTCTATCCGTCGATTCGCCCATTGGTGGACGATGTGCATGAATTGCTCAATCAGATTCTGGTGCGTGCAGGGCAGATGATCCCGCTGGACCCAAAAGGGAATGGCGTATGGTCTGCCTCTGTGCTGCCTAATGAATTACGTTCATTTTCCAATTTGGTATTGGCCGTTCATGCACAATTGCCAATGGACGTATTGCAGCATCAATTCTCTGTACAGACCAAAATCAGTGCGCCACAACAGTTGCATGAATTGGTGCGCTCACATTTACCGGGTCTCGAATTACAGCGGTTGCCGGTTCCACCGCGGCAAATTCCGTACAGCGCGGGATACGTTTATTTCGAATTGATGAAAAGCGGGCCGTTTTGGGACAAAGTTTCCAATGCAGGGGCCATTGCACTACACGTGGCTGGCGATTTCCCTGCATTGAAAATGGAGCTCTGGGGGATTAGAGATTCATGAGTGATAGCAGTGAATTGAACCCTGGGATACCAATGCCCTCCTTTGATCAAAGCAGAGATGCGGATACCAATCCGCAGGCGTTAGGCCATTTCTTGCTTGATGAGCCGAGTGTTTACACCGAGAGCACACAATCTGGTGCGGCGTTCAGCCATGAGGCTACGCGCTCACCGGGTTTTCAGCCCTATGATACCGCCCAACTTCGCGGCGAGAGTGTCCAGCAGCGCGTGGCTAAAGCGGTCGCGTCTCCAACGCCATTATTGGAGGCGGCACAGCCATTATTACGCGCCTTAAGCGAGATGCCACAAGAGATAGCGGATGCCTCGCAGGTTCAGATATTAAAAGAGAGCCTGAAGAATGAGATAACCCTGTTTAGTGTGGTATGTGATGAAGCGGATATCTCGTGGAAGAAAATGGCGATCGTCCGCTATTGCTTGTGTACCGCGCTTGATGAAGCGGCTCACACCATGTCGTGGGGCGTCATGTCGGGTTGGTCGCAAAGCAACCTGCTCAACCATTTTGAAGGTGATAACGACGGCGGGAATAAATTTTTCCTGTTAGTGGGTCGTCTCTCAATGAGCCCACATGAATATGCGGATTGCTTAGAGGTATTGCTGAGGATTTTAGGGCTGGGTTTTGAAGGCCGTTACAGCATTATCGAAGAGGGTGACCGGCAATTAACCAAAATCCGTCAGGGATTGTTAACGTTACTGCAAAGTACCCGCGATACCGTTCCTACCGCACTTTCTCCGCATGGATTAATCGCGCATCAGTTCCGCAAACGGCGAGGGATCTTTGTTCCGGTTCGTGTGTCGATGCTGCTGTGTGGTTTCTTGATTGCGGCCACCTTTATTGGCAGTAAATATTTTCTCTCCGTACCCGAAAGCGACTTGCTGAAGAGAATGGAAGCCTTGCAACGTCCGGTTATCGTGCCAACCGTTGCGGTGCAAAAATTACGTCTGGCTATTTTGTTAAAAGACGAGATAGCGAAGCAGCTAGTGAGTGTTGATGAAACAAACAGTCGCAGCAAAGTCATCTTCAAAGGCGACACCATGTTCCAGGTGGGTTCGGATAAAGTTCGGTCCGAAATCATGAGTGTCATCGAGCGTGTTGCGCAGGAAGTTCATCGCGTACAAGGGGCGGTGCTGATTATTGGGCATACCGACTCTATGCCGATCAACAAACCAGGTTTCCCTAATAACCAGGTGCTTTCTGAGAAACGTGCTGCCAACGTGGCACGCTTTATGGAGAAAGCGGGTATCCCGACTGACAAAATTCAGTTTGAAGGGAAAGGGGATACGCAGCCAGTCAGTAGTAATGACGATGCAGCCGGGCGCTCACAAAACCGCCGTGTAGAAATCTTTGTTAATTATTGAGATATAGAATGTCTTATTTGAATCGATTGTTTTCTGGCTGGGCCATGAAACGAATATTGCTGGTGGGCTGCTTTCTATTACTGGCTGCCGCAATATGGTTTTTGGGGCCTTTCCTCGGATTTGGCGAGGCGCGACCGCTTGAAGGTTATGAACCCAGAATTATTTTCTTACTGCTGGCTCTGGCTCTGTTATTGGGCTTTTGGTTTAACGTACCGCGCTTTGTTATGTTGGCGGTGGTCGCCTGCGCTGCGGTATGGGTTATCGCGCCCTTTATATTAGTCGGGGATAGCCATCCGCTGGAAGACCCATTGCGTCGTGGCGCAATCATCGCTTTTATTGCCTTTATCACCATTCTTTATGGTGTGTGGCGTTTTATGCGGGCTTTAGCGCTCAACCCTGCGCTATTGGATAATTTTATCAACCCGAAGAAAGGTCAATCTGAACTTGAACCTGACCTTTCTGAAATCAATGCGGTGATTCGCAATGGCATAAATTATGTCCGTCGTATTCACAGTGGCATTCCAACCTGGAAGCGTTTTTTTGTTTCCAGCCGCTGGCGTAGCGAACTGCCTTGGTTCATGGTGCTGGGCACCAAGAGTGCGGGTAAAACCTCACTGATCCTCTCATCAGGACAAGATTTCCCTCTGCCTGAGCAGTTGGATCGCATCGGTAAAGAAAATGTACCGACTCAGCATTGCGAATGTCTGTTCTCTAATGATGCTCTGTTTTTAGATACCGCCGGTAAGTACATTGATGACGGCAAAGAGCATCAAATTGAATGGAATGGCATTTTAAAGGCGCTGAAAAAGTATCGTCCGGTCAAGGCGGTTAACGGCGTTATTGTGGCTATTTCAGTCACCGACATTTTGGGTAAAAGTAAAGCCGAGTTACTGACGCTATCGGCCACGCTGCGCGCGCGTTTAGATGATGTTCGTGGTGCGCTCGGTGTTCGTTTCCCGGTATATGTGACTATCACTAAACTGGATCAACTATCTGGTTTTGATGAGTATTTCCGCAATTTAACCGCCGAAGACCGCGAACAAATCTGGGGTGTGACTTTCCCTTATAACGAGGAGAAAGGGCGCGCGGATATGGAGCTTGAGCAGCGTATCAGCACTGAGTTGGCACTGCTTGAAAACCGCATCAGCAACAACATGCATGTGCGTCAGCAAGAAGAGTATTCCGTCACTGATCGTAAGGGCATGTATGCGTTACCGCAGGACTTCAGATTGTTGTCCCAACGGGTGACTGAAGTCTTGCAGAATGTATTTTTTGCCTCGCGTTTTGATGAGACAAAATTCCATACCACGTTGCGTGGCATCTATTTTGTCAGCAGTTGCCAGCCTGCGAATATTGGGCTGTTAAATAACAGCACCCTGGTCCAGAAATGGCGCAATGTTATTAGTCATATGAAGCCTGCATCCCCGGCCTCGCTTTCGCAAAGAAGTGATGATGAAGGTCAATTGATCAGCGAAACGGCTTATGGAAAACAATATTTCCTTAAGCAGCTATTCCGCGACGTCATCACTCAAGATGGGGATTTGGTGAGCTATAACCTCAAAGTGCAATCCAAATATCGTTTCCAGAATTTATTAGGACACGTGGCTTGTATCGGGTTGGCGGTGTGGCTGGTATGGGCATTCCTTATCAGTTTCCAGCACAACGATGGCTATTTACAGGCGGTTGGTACCAAGCTCCAGCACTTAGAGAGTAGCGTTAGCCGTTATGTTAAAACCACCAATGAGCAGATGTTACCCACGCTGTTGAATGCCACTCAGCAGTTACCTGAGTACGGCACGCTGGATGTGGAAAACCCAAGTCTTGATTGGCGTTATGGTTTATACACTGGCGGGGCGGTGTCTCGGGGCGCGAACAATTTGTATCAGTTTTTCCTGCAAAAATACCTTTTCCCGATGGTTGAACGTGAGGCCGAAGTCTCATTAAAAAATGCGATCAATAGTGGCGATTCTGAAGCGGTCTATGTCGCGTTAAAACTCTATCTCATGCTGACTGATGAAGAGCATTTCGATCAGAATTATGTGGTCGATAAAGTCACCCAAGCTTGGCAGAAGAGCGGCAAAATCGAGCCTTATGAGGAGAAAGGTATTTTCGCTTCCCATTTGAATACGCTTTTCACCCAAAAAGCGTGGCGACAATATGGACAAGCGGCAGATAGCGAGCTGATCAAACAGGCCAGGACCATGCTGGCAGAGAAAACTGAGACAGCCAGACTGTGGGGGCGCGTTCAATCACATTTACAGGCACAAGCGCCCGCCAATCTGACATTACGCAAAATGGTGGGTGAGAATGCGACACAGGTTTTTACCCTATCGGATGACGAATTACTGCATGAAGGGGTTCCGGGGTTATACACCCACGCCGGGTATCATCAGGTGGTTAAAAAAAAGCTTACGCCATTGCTGATGCAACTTCAGCAAGAGGATCGTTGGGTGATGGCTCAGCCGTTGACTTCTTCATTTGATCCTCTGGCGCTACAGCAAGATGTGCTAACCCTGTACTTGAAAGAATACACCGATTACTGGAAACGCTTCCTCTCCAGTGTGCGCCTGATTTCTGTTGATGCTGACAGTGGAGAGTATGCAGAAGGGTTATCTCTGGATATTGCGCTGTTGAGAACGCTGGTGTCAGAGAACTCGCCTTTGCTGAATTTGGCAAAACAGTCAGTGAAAGAAACGACGTTAGTGGAAACCGTAAAAGAGAAAACATTACTCGACGATATAACAATAAGAAATCAGGGAAATTTAGTTAACCAGGCTAAGAAAGTGCAGGAAAAGATCGCTTTTCGTGAGAATAAGCTGGTTCAGGAATTTGTTGATAGTCAATTTGACGGACTGCGCGCTTTTGTTAAGGGCGAACCGAGCGATGGGGAGAATAACAGTAACCTTTCTGTGATTCAGGGCACCCAGATGAGCCGGGTTATTGGTGCATTGAACGATCAATATACCCGTCTGGTGGTGTTTAACAGCGCGTTTGAATATGGCGATATCCCTCCGATCTCTCATGGTGGGGAGCGTATCGCGATTGAGTCCCAAACCTGGCCGGATCCGTTTAGCAACATCATTGCGCCACTTTTAACCAGTTCATCGCAAAAGTTTGAAAATAAAGTGATTACCCACACGTCGAAGGCCATCGATATGGGGGTCGGTGAGATATGCCGCAATACCTTACAAGGGCGTTATCCCTTTGCTGAGAGTGAGAAAGTCGTCAGTTTGAGTGATTTTGAGCGCTTCTTCGGCGCGGGTGGCACGGTGGACAGTTACTTTAAGAAGAACCTGGAAAGTAAAGTCGACACTACCACCACGCCTTGGCGTTATAAAGGCAGTGCAAGCCGTGATGGTTTGGAGTTTTTTGAACAGGCGGCGGTGATTCGCAATGCATTATTTAATGCCAGTGAAGGCCGCAAAGTGGCTTTGGACTTCTCGGTATCCGTGCGTTATTTAGCCCCATCAATTACGCAATTAATCATGAATTTTGACGGGAATATTGTGCGCTATTCCCACGGCCCGGTGACGCCATCATTCTTCAAATGGCCGGGAGTTCGTCAAGGAACAATAGTGAGTTTAACTGCTCAGCGCCAACAAGCTTCAGCGATGCCAGACATCCTGCTGCGTGGCCCTTGGGCATTGCTGAAATGGGCTGATAAGGCTGATGAAGTGGCACAAGACGCCAGTGGCATGCAACTTCTGACCTATGTCATGGGCAAAGATCGCGTCGAACTGGAAGTGTCCGGTTTGACTTACGGTAATGAGAGTATCAGTGAACTGCTTAGAGGCTTCCAATGCCCAAGTGCGCTCAATGATGATATGCATGAAATTTGGTGATTTAACAGGAAGTTAAAGCTTACAAAACTATGGATTTGGAGGTGTGTAGGTATGGAAAATTAATGGAATAAACCGATTCATCATGATGCACCAACCATTAAAAGTGTAATGAACACTTTGCGATATTAACCGGATATTAGGTATTAGTATGTCAAGGACAATAAAGTTGAGCAGCCCGGCCATGCCCTATTTATTGGGTGAGCCTGCGCTGGTACTGTCGAAGTTAGAAGGAGAGGAAGCCTTTTCGACTTTGTATTCATATACCATCACGGCAAAAACGCCGGCTAACCCCTCCATTCCTTGGCAGACAGCCTCTAATGTCGATCTCAAAGCCTTAATTGGTAAAGAGATGACCATTGAAATGGAACTGGATGGTAACGGTCTCGATTATGTGAAAGGTGTCGGTAAAGGCACGCGTGAAATTTCTGGTTTGGTCGAAAAAGCCCGATTTATTGGCCGCGATGCCAATCAGGCAATGTTTGAAATTGTCCTTCGACCTTGGTTCTACCTCACAGATTTAACCTCTGACTTTAAGATTTTTCAAAATAAAAATGTAGTAGATATTATTGATGAAGTGCTTGCTGACTATAACTTTCCGTTTGAAAAACGGCTGGCGACGACTTATCCCATACTCGACTTCCAGGTGCAATACGGTGAAACCGACTTTAATTTCCTCCAGCGTTTAATGGAGGAGTGGGGTATTTACTGGTTCTTTGAACATGATGATCATAAACAAAAATTAATTCTGGTCGACCATGTCGGTGCTCACAAACGTTATTTCAGTGAAGCTTACCATACCATTGAATATCTCTCGGATGAGCCAAAGGCCGGGGAAGAATACATCACCCAATTCCAGACTCAGGAAACGCTAACTACTGGGCGCTGGGTCTATAACGACTACGATTTCACCAAATCTCGTGCTGACATTTTGACGATGGACAGCAAGCCACGCAAAACCAGTTTTAGCGATCTCGAAATTTATCAATGGCCTGGGGATTATGATCAGCCTGATATCGGGGAGCATCTGGCGCGAGTGCGTATTGAGGAGCGCGGCGCATTGGGTTCGCGTGCTGTCGGTTTCGGCGAGGTTCGTGGCATCGTTTGCGGCGCTAACTTCGAACTGCAAGGCTTCCCGGTTGATAAAGCTAACCGCGAATACATGGTTATCTCGAGCCGTTTGTTGGTTAGTGAAGTGGCGCAGCTATCCCGTGGGGATGAGTTTCACTATGAAACTACGTTTACGGTTCAGCCAACCACCAAGATCTATCGCCATCCACAACTCACACCAAAGCCAAAAACCAGCGGGCCACAGAATGCTATCGTTGTGGGCCCACCGGGCGAAGAGGTATGGACTGATGAATATGGCCGGGTAAAAGTACGTTTTGTCTGGGACCGTTACGGCAAAAACGCAGAGTCGGACTCATGCTGGTTACGCGTGAGCCAGGCTTGGGCTGGGAACAGTTTTGGTGGCATTTACATTCCGCGTATTGGCCAGGAAGTGCTGGTGGACTGCATCAATGGCGACCCGGATCGCCCGTTGGTCAGTGGTAGTCTCTACAATAATGTGACTCGCCCACCTTGGGATTTACCTGCGAATGCCACACAAAGTGGCATGGTCAGCCGTACTATTGGCGGAGGGCTAACCAACTATAACGGCGTGCGTTTTGAGGATAAACCGGGCCTGGAGCAATACTGGGAGCAGGCCGAGCGCGATATGGCGCGTCTGACGAAAAATGATGAAACACAAGTCATTGGCGCTAATGCTGATCTGAGTGTGGGGGCTAACCGCAGCGTGCTTGTAGGGGCAAATTCGACATCAACTGTTCTTGGTGCTTCTGCGCAATCCGTCGCTTTAGCGTCTTCAATACAAGTTGGATTGGCACGGAGTGTGGTCGTGGGAGCCACTCATGCTCTGAATGTCGCTTTAGCCAATGCCACCAACGTGGGTGGTGCCAACCTGACCAACGTCGGTGGTTACAACGCACTTTCTGTCGGTGGTGCTCATCAGGTAGCCGCTGGCGGTGCTGCGACACTGGTTGCTGGTGGTGCTGTGGCGATCGGTGCGGGTGGTGAGCTGGTGCTCAGTGCCGATACCATCAAGATTGTCGGTAAAAAGAAAGTCATTATTCAAGGAGGAGAGATCCACCTTAACTCTGATGATTGTTGTGGCGGCGGCGGCGGCGGTGCGGGTGGTGGCTTAGCCGCGCTTTCAAGCCTGGCGGGACTGAAGCTACTGGGGGGAGGTATCGGGCTGCCATTGCCATTACCACCATTGCCGATACCACCGATCATTCCACCGACACCGTCAATTGATCCATCAATACCGCCAATTGATCCGCCGGAACCAACGACTGAGACACCGGAGCCGACGGTAACGCCAAAGCCGACCGATACGCCGGAGCCGACTGATACGCCGGAGCCGACTGATACGCCGGAGCCGACCGATACGCCGGAGCCGACCGATACGCCGGAGCCGACCGATACGCCAGAGCCGACCGATACGCCAGAGCCGACGGTAACGCCAAAGCCGACCGATACGCCAGAGCCGACCGATACGCCAGAGCCGACGGTAACGCCAAAGCCGACCGATACGCCAGAGCCGACCGATACGCCGGAGCCGACTGATACGCCGGAGCCGACCGATACGCCAGAGCCGACCGATACGCCAGAGCCGACCGATACGCCAGAGCCGACCGATACGCCAGAGCCGACCGATACGCCAGAGCCGACCGATACGCCAGAGCCGACCGATACGCCAGAGCCGACCGATACGCCGGAGCCGACCGATACGCCAGAGCCGACCGATACGCCAGAGCCGACCGATACGCCGGAGCCGACCGATACGCCGGAGCCGACCGATACGCCGGAGCCGACCGATACGCCAGAGCCGACCGATACGCCAGAGCCGACCGATACGCCAGAGCCGACCGATACGCCGGAGCCGACCGATACGCCGGAGCCGACCGATACGCCGGAGCCGACCGATACGCCGGAGCCGACTGAACCACCAGAGACACCAGAACCAACGCCAACGGATGAACAGACGCCTCCGCCTTGATTCTGAGAAAAAGTGAACTCAGCATATTCGGTGTGAACTTGAACTGTCAGACATGCCGATATGCTGAGGCAAAAAATTATTGAATGGTTATGCCGTTAAGAGAGATGAAATATGTTTTGTGCAGCAAGAATGGGCGACGCTACCAGTTGCGGTGCGATATGTAGCGGTTCACCCAATGTATCAATTAACGCAGTTCCGGCTGCAATTGCGGGCGGGAGCGCGGCATCATCCTCGTTAGTCGGGATGACCAGTGTAGTCACAGGCTCCGGAACCGTTTTTATTAATAAGTTTCCAGCCGCGCGGGTGAGTGATGTGGCTGGAGATGGAGCCGCAATTGTCTGCGGATCGCCGAATGTCTTTATAGGTGGTTAATAGGCATGCTACTCGTATTAACCTGGCCACGGATGTCGCAACAGTTTCAGCTTAATGATGCGATTACTGAGCAGAATGCTGTCTGTTTCAGCATGGAAAAAGGGGAGTTTACTCCCCATTCTATGGGGGATAGACAAAATGAAGTCCGGTTTTACCGGCACGCATCTGAATCAATGATCGTAAATCAAAGTAGCGATTTCATCTGTATTATCAATGGAAAAGAGTTAGGTCCAGGTGAACATCACCCTGTGTCATTTGGTGCGGAAATTAAATTTGGTCATTTTGTCATTACCGCCAAAAAAGCCTCTGGGCAAGCAGCAGGTAAGAGTTTTACTGACAACTTGTTAATGCTGGAACACCCCTCTATATGTGATACGACTGACTTACCGGAAATAGAAGATATTTTGTCTCATGGTGGTCATTACATCTCTTATTTCGATGATGTTAATGAGGTGCAAACTCATGGGCAGCAGGGGCCAGATATCCTGAAAAGCCTGGAGCTGGAATACAAACGTTTTTTAATGTGGGGTGAGCAAGGCCGGGAATTCTCAGAAAAAGATAAACGACAGGTGACAAAGTTATCTGCCAATGATGGTTTTTTGGAGAATATAAGGGAATGCGTAAAGGATAAAACGCTGACGGAATGTATTTTAGATTCCGGTGGACTTATCGAAAAAGTCACCAAGGAATTAAGTGTTATAGATTATCTGGACACATCCCATAATGATGAAAAAGTTGATTTATTAAAACTGTTGGCACCAGAACACCTTACTTCAAAAGAAAAAAACAGTGTGCCTGCGCTAGTATTCCAGGAACTCTATAAGTTAGGGCTAGATAGCCATTTATAAATTTAAATATGGAAATAACAACTTAATGAATACGACCAACTTAAATGAATTATTGAAAAGCAGCTCATTGGCCGAAATACAATCGGATGTTATTGCCACGTTGAAAGCCAAGCCGGGAGATACCAATGCACGCGAGCTATTATTTAAGCTCTATTGTTTGGCTGGGTTATGGCAAAAAGCGTTATTGCAACTTGAAACACTGACTAAATTTGCTCCAGATATGGCCAAGCAGGCAGAGCTGTATAAGAATCTGGTCTTGAGTGAGACGTTGCGTGAAGACGTGTTAGCAGGGAAACGCGATCCTGGAACCTTAGGTAATCCACTGCCTGAGTGGGCGGTATTGATGCAGCAAGCTAACCAACATTTGCATGAGGGTGATTACTCACAAAGCGAAGAACTGCGCGAGCAAGCATTGTCACAAGCCCCCGAAAGTGCTGGGGAAAATAGCTCAGCGACGCCCTTTTCATGGATAGCGGATAGTGATAGCCGCATCGGGCCGGTTTGTGAGTTTATCAGCGCAGGCGGTTATCGTTGGGTACCTTTCGCTGATGTTCAATTAATGACGATTTCTAAGCCTAAAAATATTACAGACTTAGTCTGGGCGCCGGCACAATTGACGGTGAATAATAAAGTTTGGTACGGCTATATCCCGGCACGTTATCCGTTATCTCTCGATGCTGATAATGACACTAAACTTGGCCTTAAAACTGAATGGAGCCAACCGGCAGACTCACTCTATATTGGTTCAGGGCGGAAAATGTTTATTACTGACCAAAATGAGTACGCATTATTCGATATTGAAGAGTTTAGATTTGATGTTGAAAAATTTGGATTTGACGAACAGGCTAATTAATGGAAAAGAAGAGACAGTTTTTGCCTACTCTGCTTGAGCGTTTACTTGATGATGAGCCTAAAAAATTGTTAGAGCCTCATGATAAGTTTTTTTATGACTCACGTACGATGCGAAAACTGGTGCAGCGGAATATCGCTGAAATATTAAATAATGCCAATATTGACGACCGGCTTGATGAACAGCGCCATAAGTGGGTGGCTAAGTCGGTTTTAAATTACGGTATTTCGCCACTGGTGGGGAGGCATTCAACTCCCCATAACTGGACGACTATCGAGCGAATTATCCGTGAAGCAATCATCCGTTTTGAACCCCGGATCATCGCAGAGTCTCTGGTCGTCAATCAGCAGCATAATGCCAGAAATGGCATTATTCAGTTTGAAATCAGAGGTCTGATTGAGTGGGATCCGTATCCTATTGATTTGTGTATCGGCGGGGCCTATGACGTTGAAACCGATCAGGCAGAACTCAGCGCGCGTTAGTTAAAGAGGTCCGCTATTGCTATATAAACAAAAGGTTAATTTGGGGAGCCCGGTACTAATGGCTCCCCAGACAGTTGTCAGGTGGTCAATTAATGTACGTCAATTGAACACCTGAACTTAAGGATGGATAACTATTTGCTCTTATCCTGTAAGCCACGTGCAGTGAGATTATTATTATCCACCTGTGGCAAACCTACCTCTGCCGAAGCAGACAATAGCCCAGTAGTGGCATAACTAAAGAGCTTTTTACGTGTATCGGTGATATCGAGATTACGCATAGTCAGCTGGCCGATACGGTCATCTGGTGAGAATACTGAATCACCTTTCTCCATCGTCAAGCGCTCTGGCTGATAAGTCAGATTTTCAGAGACAGTATTCAGGATGGAATAATCATTACCACGACGAAGTTCCAGAGTGACTTCACCGGTAATTTCGCTGGCAACCCAACGCTGCGCCGAGTCACGTAACATCAGCGCTTGTGGATCGAACCAACGGCCCTGATACAGCAAACGACCTAGCACACGGCCATTAGCATGATATTGCTCAATGGTATCTTCGTTATGAATACCGGTCAGCAGGCGCTCATAAGCGATGTGCAGCAACGCCATTCCTGGGGCTTCGTAAATACCACGGCTTTTAGCTTCAATAATACGGTTTTCAATTTGGTCGCTCATGCCCAAACCATGACGGCCACCAATACGATTGGCTTCCATCATTAGCTCAACGCTATCGTCAAACACCACCCCATTGAGTGCAACCGGGTAACCGCGCTCAAAACGGACAGAGACTTCTTCCGCTTTCACTACCACATTTTCGTCCCAGAACTTCACACCCATAATTGGGTTAACGATTTTGACACTAGAGTTCAGGAATTCCAGATCTTTGGCTTCGTGAGTTGCACCCAGCATGTTTGAGTCAGTGGAATAGGCTTTCTCGGTCGACATCTTGTAATCGAAACCGGATTGAATCATAAATTCGGACATTTCATGACGGCCGCCGAGTTCATCGATGAAATCGGTATCCAGCCAGGGCTTGTAAATTTTCAACTCAGCATTAGTCAACAAACCGTAACGATAGAAACGCTCGATATCATTACCTTTGTAAGTACTGCCATCACCCCAAATATTCACGCCATCTTCTTTCATGGCGGCAACCAACATGGTACCAGTGACAGCCCGGCCCAGTGGAGTGGTGTTAAAGTAAGTCACACCCGCAGTAGTGTTATGGAAGGCACCACATTGAATAGCGGCGATCCCTTCAGCAACCAATTGTTTACGACAATCAATCAGACGAGCTTTCTCTGCACCGTACTCCATCGCTTTACGCGGAATGGCATCGTAATCTTCTTCATCAGGCTGACCCAGATTCGCCGTGTAGGCATAAGGAATTGCCCCTTTTTTCTGCATCCATAACAGTGCTGCACTGGTGTCTAAACCACCGGAAAAAGCAATACCAACACGTTGATTTATAGGAAGGTGTTTGAGAATAGTTGTCATCAATTAAATCCTGTATGAATGAGGTCTGTCTGGCAAAGGTTTCAATGCCTACATTGATATCGCAAAACCGGTGTTCGAGTCAAAGATATTTTGCATATTTATGTGTGTTTCATTGCATAACTATTTCATTGTTGTTTATGTGAAATGATGTTTCATTTAAATTAACTCGCCATTCTGTTATGATGTTCGCGTCGACTTTTATCGAGTATATACCCTAAATAATTCGAGTATATTAAGTTGAAAATCTTTTGCGAAAATGCATGGTATAAAAAGCGGAAATCCTATCGGGTATTGTTTTGGCGTGAGATAACGCCGCTGGCGATCCCACTATTTATTGAAGGTTCGTGTGTCTTACTCATGGGGGTGTTTAGCACTCTGTTGGTCAGTTGGCTGGGCAAAGAAGCCATGGCCGCAGTAGGGTTAGCTGACAGCTTCAATATGCTCATTGCTGCTTTTTTTACCTCTGTGGCGCTCGGCACATCGGTGGTGGTGTCATTCAGTTTGGGGCAACGTAAGCGCAAACAGGCACAAACAGCGGCGCGCGAATCTATCTCTCTATTAGTTTTAATCTCATTACTGTTGGTGTTACTGGTACATTTTGCCGGAGAAGCCATTATCAATCTGATGGCCAGTCAGGCTGATCCTGAAGTTAAAGCGATGGCGCTAACCTACCTGCGTTTAACGGCGTGGAACTATCCGGCAATGGCAATAACTCTGGTGGGATGTGGCGCATTACGCGGTGCCGGTAATACGCGACTGCCGATGTTTATCAATATCAGCATGAATATTCTTAATATTGCTATTAGTAGTGTGCTGATTTACGGCGTGGGGAATTGGCAGGGGCTGGGGTTTATTGGCGCGGGTATCGGCATATCAATTACCCGTTATTTAGGCGCTTTGGTGGTGGTGTTGGTGCTGATTTTCGGGGCCAATAATACCTTACGCATTCCCTTTAAATCTTATTTTATGCCTTTTACCTCCGCTATTATGTTTGAGGTTTTGAGCATTGGTATTCCTGCCAGTGTTGAGTCGGTGATGTTTAATATCGGCAAACTGATTACTCAGCGTTTTGTTGCGGGTATGGGAACAGAAGTGATTGCCGGTAACTTTATCGCGTTTTCCATTGTTGGGCTGATCAACTTGCCAGGTAATGCGCTGGGGTATACCTCGACGATTATTATCGGTACCCGTTTGGGTAAAGGGCAGATTTTACAGCCTATCCGTCAGATTAAACACATCTTCTGGTTATCAACCCTTGGGGTGTGTTTTATCGCCTTGCTGTCGATCCCAAGTGCTGGATTTCTGGCGTCGTTGTATACCCATGAACCGGGGGTTATCGACGTTGTTAAGCACCTGATTTGGATCAATGCACTCTTTATGCCCATTTGGGCTGCGGCCTGGGTGTTGCCATCTGGGCTGAAAGGCGCGAAAGATGCCCGTTACACCATGTGGGTGGCGCTCGCGGGGATGTGGGGTTGCCGTATAGTCGCGGGTTATATTCTGGGCGTGACATTAGGGTTTGGTGTCACCGGCGTCTGGATGGGGATGTTCCTCGACTGGATAGTGCGTGGCGTGCTGTTTTATCGTCGTATGGCAAGTGGCCGTTGGTTATGGCGTTATCGGCCAGAGGCTTGATTATGATTGCAGTCATGGCGGCTTATTAGCCGCTATCGATTATGTCTGCAATAAGCCACTCTACATTCTTCTGTTTGATTTCCCTCTT